>JAWOGI010000395.1:0-2973 GCA_046496975.1 Desulfobacteraceae bacterium
GGTGCGTTTCCTTGTCCTGCTTGAACTGGCCCAACAGGGCAAGATCGACGCTTTCCGGCCCAAAACACTGCCCAGCGTTCTCAGCCAGCAGGTGATCTCCTGCCTGTACGAAAAAAAACAGATCTCCCTTGCCGCCATGCAATCCCTTTTTCCCGCACCCGGCGGTTCAAGGGACCCAATGGATCCACCCGCCTCACCGACTCCGGTGACTCCGGTGACTTCATCGGCTTCATCGGCTCCACCGGCCCCATCGGACCCATGGACCCCCACCGCCGGGGATGAGCCGGTCAGTGCCCCGGACAGGGCCCTTTTTCTGCTTCCTTCTGTTTTTGCCTCCCTGGAAGAGAAACGGTGGCTGCGAAGCCTCAAGGTCAAGGGACTTCGGGCCGGGGGATGGCAGTACCGCAACCACCTTTTTGAGTATAAAATCTGGGGGAACTTTCCCGAAACAGAAGAGGAGTATGTTCTGGAAGTTTCCGGCAGGGCTGTGGCCGACATCGGCCATTCTATTGTTGCCCAGCTTGTTGTGGGGGACTCTGTTTTTCTTGCAGGCAAGCGTCTGCGCATCTTAAAGATCGATAAGAAAGAGGAGAAAAAGGTCTTTGCCAGACCGGCAAGGGGGGGCAGTGAAAAGAAGATCGTCTGGATCGGCAAGGGGCCCAGGATCTCCCATGACGTGGCCCAGGCAATGAAAGCGGTTCTTGAAGCAGAACATCCGGCCCATGGCAGCTGCCTCTTCAGCAGGACAAGAAAGCTCTTTGCCAAAAAGAGGGCCGTCAACAGCAAAAAAGTGACCCTGGACAACGGCATCCAGGTGGTGCCGGGGAAAAACGCCCGTTACCGGTACTGTACCTTCCTCGGATCCGTGGGAAATCTGGTGCTGGAATGGAGCATCAGGGAATCTCTCAACGATGACGATCTCTTCATCAGCTCCGACGAGATCGGCATTGAAAGCAGCCGCTGGATCGTGTTTGAGGATCTCCCCCTGCCGGACACCAGAGAAGCCTTCCACGACTGGATAGAAGGAAATTTCAAGATTCTTCGGTCTCTGGTCCAGCTGAACCTGTTCTGCAAAACCCTGTCAAGGGATCTGGTGGTGGTGGAGCTGAACGATTTCCTCTTTGATCCCAGGGTGATAGAGGCGTTCTCCCGTTACCTGGAAAAAAGCTCCGCCATCGTATCGGGAAACGCTGCCGATCTGAATCCCCGGGCCGTCATGGTAGAAGATCAGGAACCCCGGCTCCTTGACATCATCCCGGAAAGATCACTGCTGGCAACGGCTTCTGACCGCCTTGCCGGGGACGCTGACACTGGAGAGAACATAGCCCCCTGGCACGATCTCGACAAAACAAAGAGCCAAAAGAACGGTGCCGCACCCCGCATCACAGCCACCATGGTCAGCGAATATTTTCTTTACAGACAGTGTCAAAGGCGGTTCTGCCTTCAATGCTTTGGCCCAAAGGCGCCTGTTCAAAGAAAAGAACCGTCAAGGCAGGCGGTGATGAAACAGGGACGGATCCATGAATCAGAGGTGCTGGCCTGCTTGAAGGAGCAGGGATGCCGGGTCGTCCCGGCGGCAGCGGCGGGATCCCTAAAGATCCGGTTGAAAAGGGGGATAGAAGAGCTCAAGTTGCTGGTGGAGACGGTCCGGTCCGGTACAATCCCGTCGGAAACCCCTGTTTACCTCTCCCACTGCCCCCTTTCTGCCCCCGCCGCTGATATCGGTAAGATGAACAACTATCCAGGAATGCCCGACGGTCAGCAGGTCTCCCTCCTCTTTGACCGGGAGCGCTTTCCAGTCAGCGGCATGGGAATTCCAGACCTGCTTTCGGTCAGGGCGGAGACGATCAACCATGTCCCAGAGGTTGTCATTGAACCGGGGGACATCAAAAACAGCAGGGCGCCCCGGTTCCATCACAAATGGCAGGTGGCCTTTTACGCCCTGCTCCTGGAAAGCATGGTAAAAACCCACGGCATCGGGGCAACTGTGGCAGAGACCGGGTTTCTGCTCACAGCGTCCCGTTGCGGCGTTTATGACCGGCACTCCTTTGACCTGAAACCCTATAAGGCAGCGTTTCCCATGCTCCTTGAAACCTTGGGGTCACTGCTGAACCGGCCGGAATCCGCCGCCGGCCACCGGCTGCACTCCCGTTGCACAACCTGTGAATGGATGCCCTGCTGCTACCGGGATGCCCTTGAAAACGAACCGGTGCAGTTTCTGCCGGGGTTGACCAGGGGGGCATTGTTAAAGTTAAGAGCGACGGGATTGACCACCATGGCCGAAACCCGTGCAGCCCTTGAGAGCGGAACCGGGAAAGAGGGTGGGGCTGTCGCCGGCAAAGAATCCTGTTTCACCGCAAAACAGAGAAAAGAGCTTGCCGGGCAGTGCCGGGCTTTCCTGGAAAACCGTATTGTGCTGCACAAAAAACGAACCCGGCTGTTTCCCAAAAATTTGTCCGGCGCTTTTTTCATCCATGTTCTGGAAGATCCCGCTGCAGGGACGCCCTGTGCCCTGGCATGGCGAATGGTGACCCCCTCCCTTGATATCCTTGAGGATCATGTCTGGACAATGGCCGACGAAGAGGAACGACAACGGGTATGGCAGAAGTTTTCACAGCGGGTGTCAGCCGCCTGGCACAAGAGCATCGCTTCGGGTAAAGGGCCCCACATTTTTTACTTTGGTCCCAGGACCCGGCAGGTGCTGCAACAGTGGAGCGCCGCCATGGAAACGTCTGGCAATGCCCCCGGGGAACCTGGTGTAAGTCGCGCAGCACCGGGAATCCCCCCGGCCTTTTTATGGCAAACCCGGCCCTGTCACTGGACCGATCTTAAAAAAATCCTCCTGGCCCATTTTTACATGTCCGCCCCCGGGATCGCTTCCCTCTCCACCCTGGACCATGTGTTCAACTGCCAGGGGGATCGCCCCGGTCTTGCCCGGCCCGAAACCCTGTTCCACAGCCGGGCAGGGGTTTC
>JAWOGI010000098.1:0-3189 GCA_046496975.1 Desulfobacteraceae bacterium
CTCCATGAACGCATTTTTCCCTGTGGCGGACAAGGTGTGGGACGGGTATCTTTCTGCAACCATGCGATTCTGATGGGGTCAAACCTGCACTGATTGTATCAACAGCCGGGTTTAAAACCGGACTGGGCAAAACAGTGCAGGTCTTCCCCCCATCGATTTTCGGCATAACCGATGAGAGGTTTCGATCGTAGCCTGTGCCAAATCCGTTGGCCCGCAAACCAACGGAGTTGGCACAGGTTGTGATTGAGACCCAATAAGACATTGGAGGGTTCAATGAAAAAGAAGAGAGGATCACTGTCACTGCTGCTGGTTGTTTCACTGTTTTTTTTGCTTTTGCCCCTGCTGACAGGTGCTTCGGCAAAAAATGACGATCAGGCGCCGGGCAGAACGATGGCCAAGCAGGCCGTCAAAGAGACAAAAAGATGGATCACAACGGACCATTCAAAGCATGAGATGTTAAAGCAGGCCTTTACATCGGGAAATGAAATTACACAGGCCTGCCTCTCCTGCCATTCCGAAGCGTCATCCCAGTTCCACAAAACCATCCACTGGACATGGCTGGCTTCGGGGAATGAAAAGGACATGCGCTACGGCAAGGCGGGATATTCGGTGAACAATTTCTGCATCTCGGCCAACAACATGGAGGACAAGAAGTGCCTCTCCTGCCATACAGGATGGAACGGTAAAAAAGGTGAGGTGAACTGCCTGAAATGCCACGGCACCAAGACGTTCAATTTCGACGAGGCCTTTGCAGACTACAACTATTTCATGTCCGACGGCGATGCGGAAACCGAAATGATTGCCGATGATATCCAGAATGAGATCCAGTCGGCCGCACAGGCCATTGATCTGCCCGGCAGGAAGAACTGCGGCGAATGCCACTTTAAAGGCGGCGGCGGGGACGGGGTCAAGCACGGCGACCTGGACACATCACTGATGAAACCCAGCAAGTCCCTGGATGTTCACATGGGCATCGACGGTGAAAATTTCACCTGTACACGCTGCCACACCACGGAAAACCACAACATTGCCGGCCGGATCTACACCAACCCCGCCGTGGAAGAGCGCCGCTCCCTTTTGGACGATGACCTTGCCCCGAAAATCACCTGTATCTCCTGCCACAGCGAAGCTCCCCACAAGAACGAGTCCAAGATGAACGACCACACCGACCGGGTGGCCTGCCAGTCATGCCATATTCCGGAAATGGCGAGGGTCAACCCCACAAAGATGAGCTGGGACTGGTCAACGGCCGGGGATCTCAGGGACGGCAACCCCTATCACGTTGACGGCCCCTATGGAAAACACACCTATCGTTCCATCAAGGGGAACATGACGTGGGACAAGAATGTACAGCCGGAATATTTCTGGTCCAACGGCACCCAGACAAGCACCACGGCCGAGGATATTATCGATCCGGGCGACATTGTCAAGGTAAGCCAGCCCGTGGGAAGTGAAGATGACCCTGAGTCCAGGATCTACCCCTTTAAGATCCACCGGGGAAAACAGCCCTATGACAAGATCAACAAAACCCTTCTGACGCCTCTGCTTTCCGGCGAAAAGGGGTACTGGACCACCTTTGACTGGGATGAGGCCCTGACCCTTGGCAGTGAAACCCTGGGCCTTCCCTTTTCCGGGGAATTCGATTTTGTAGAGACCAGCTACGCCTTCCCCACAACCCACATGGTTGCCCCGGCGAAAAACGCCCTGGCATGCGTTGAATGCCACACCAGGGATGGGGGCAGGCTTGCCGGCCTGACAGGATTTTACATGCCTGGAAGGGACAGGGCAAAGCCTTTGGATTTCGTCGGCTGGGCTGCGGTGGTGGGAGCCCTGGGAGGGGTTCTGCTCCACGGCCTTGGCAGATTTTTCACCAGAAACGGAAAGGAGGATCAGCAATGAAAAAAATCAAAAAGATATACCTCTATACCCGGTTTGAGCGGTTCTGGCACTGGCTGCAGGCCCTGTTCATAATCTGCCTGCTCATCACGGGACTTGAGGTCCACGGTTCGTTTTCCCTGCTGGGATTTCAAACAGCGGTGACCATCCACAACTTTATCGGGCTGTCGTGGCTGGTGCTTTTTGCCTTTTTTGTGTTCTGGCTCTTCACCACCGGTGAGTGGAAGCAGTATGTTCCCACAACGAGGAAATTGTTTGATGTGGTTGCCTACTACGCCTACGGCATCTTCAAGGGGCGGCCCCATCCGGTTGAAAAATCACCCGGTGCCAAGCACAACCCCCTGCAGCGGCTGACATACCTTGGGCTCTCTGCCATGCTCATCCCCGTTCAAATGATCTCCGGGCTTGTTTATTATACGTATAATTTCTGGGCAGGCAGCGGAGTTCCCCTGGCACCCCTTGCCTGGCTCCATGCCTTTGTGGCGCTGCTGCTTCTCAATTTCCTCATTGTCCATGTCTACATGACCACCACGGGCCACTCCCTGTTCAGCCACATTTCCGGCATGATCACCGGGTGGGAAGAGGTGTACGACACCACTGAAATTGAGGACTGGGAACTTCCGGAAAAGCGGAAAAAACAAAGAGAGGTCCGACCCTCCGGCGCGGGGTAACGGCATCCGGTGAGTTTCACCTGGGGTGCCATGGGGAGATCGCCGACGTCATCCAGGAGAATTGAAAATGTACTAACGATTTCGAATCTGTTCAATTCGTTTCCTGTTCACACCAAAGTCCGAATATCCCACCCGAGAGGCGGATCGGACATGGATGATGGTTTTTGTTGATTCTGTGTCCGGAAAATAAAACTCTACATCATCAACAAAACGAAACAGCTTTGAGGAAAACTCGGCCCTGATGTAATTGTCCTCAACGGTAACAATTTTTGATCGCTTCAATTCTTTGAGGAGTTTCAAAATATGGTTTCGTGCCTCTGAGGACGTCCCTGAAAACTGAATGGGTTCAATAGAATGTTTTGGGTCTTTTGCCTGACTGTTCACACAATTTGGTGAGGCTGGGCATTGAGCCAGCTGACCATTTTCAATTCCCAGCGTCACCACTTTTCCTGAACACCCGGTTAAAATTAATAAACCCGTCAAAACAATTTGGATTTGCTTTTTCATTGTACATTCCCTTTAAAAACATTGTTTTTTTTATATGAAAGTCGTGTTGCGCCGGCAGCCGATCCGGGTTTTGCCCTACGCTCATGGAGCCAGGGCTCCTCTTCGAGTCACACAG
>JAWOGI010000373.1:0-12709 GCA_046496975.1 Desulfobacteraceae bacterium
ATGAAACAACCGAGTCAGAGCCCCCAGTGGATTTGCCCCGGCTGGAACTTGAGAACCAAAGGAGATAAGGATTTTTTCCCTGCCAGGCGTTAAGAAAATCAGGCTGTTTGAGGACACACTTGACCGCAGTTCCTGATTTTTAGGCTGGCAGGGAAAAAATCCCTCCGACGTTCTCGTGGAGGCCGGGCAATCCACTGGGGGCGGCGCAATACTGTTGGCTCCGCGTCTACGACCCTATCTTTGTTGTGAGCGCGTTGCTCATGGCCGTTTTATATGAAAGTCGTGTAATCCCGGTAGCCGATTGATGTCACATTCCATGACTGCTTTACATAAAATCAAAATTGTAATAAAATGACAATAGTTTTGTGGCCTTGGACATAAAACCGACCTATGATCACTGACCCAAAGATTCGACCGGAATGATGACAGGCCCGGTTTTTTTGCAAGACAACGGCCAGGATGCCTCTGCATCACAACAAAACAACGAAGAAGCGAGGCTGCCTTTTATGGGGCCTCTATCACAACATCGCCCCCCTGACAGAGGGGGGCAATGGAAGAATTACAAACAACTGCAATGCAACAAGGAGAATCGGCAACTCCTTCACCTGGCATCGAAATCCGGGAAAGGAGAGCCGCAATTTTTATGAAATACTATTGGTGGCCACTCCAGGTGATACTGACATGTATCTCGGCTTTTTTCCTCTTTTTCGGGATTGACTTGTTAAGGGGAGCCTACGGCCTTGACAACCCGTTCAACTTTATCATGACCTTTTTTGCCGCATCCCTGATGATCCTGATCAGCCTCACCCTGCTGGCCGGCTTCATCGTCAAGATGGTCCGGGTTTACAGGCAGATCGAGATTAACAAACAAGAAAAACGATGATTATATGACACTTCTATGCAGCTGCAAATCCATCGACAAATCCTTTGGGGAGACCCCGCTTTTCACCGGCCTTGACGTCAACATCAATGCCGATGAGAGACTCGGCCTGATTGGCGGCAACGGCAGCGGCAAGTCCACCCTGCTGAAACTTCTGGCAGGCATTGAGCTCCCCGAAGCCGGAGAACGGAACATCCAGAACCTGACAAAAATTGTCTACCTTCCCCAGGAGGATGACCTCGATCCAAACAGGACAATCACCGAAACCCTTTTTGATGCCCTCTCGTCAATGGAGATGGACGAGCAGGAACAGTACAAGACCGTCAATCAGATGATGGGAACAGGTGGTTTCACCGATGAAAACCAGATCTGCGGCGAGCTCTCCGGGGGATGGCGAAAAAAGCTCGCCATCGTCAGCGCCCTTGCCCAGAAGCCCGATCTTCTGCTCCTGGATGAGCCCACCAACCACCTTGACATCAAGGCAAGGATCTGGCTTGAGACCCTGCTGATCAATGCCGGTTTTGCCGTTGTGGTGGTCACCCATGACCGCTGTTTTCTTGAAAACGTCTCCACCCGGATCATGGAGCTTGGCCAATGCTACAGCCAGGGATTCCTCTCCATTAACGGCGGATATCTTAAATTCAGAAAGCACAGGGAGAACTTCTTAAACGAACAGCAGAAACAGGAGCAGGCCCTCTCCAACAAGATGAGGCGGGAGAACGAGTGGCTGAGCCGGGGCCCCAAGGCACGTTCCACCAAGGCCCGCTTCCGCATTGACAAGGCGGAAAAATTAAAAACTGAGCTTGCCAAGGTAAAAAAGAGGAACAGCCAGACGGACAGGGTCGGCATCGATTTTAACGCCTCTTCCAGGAAAACCAAAAAACTTCTGGTGTGTGACAAGGTCGGCAAATCCCTGGGAGGAAAAACGCTTTTCAGCAGCATCGACCTGGAACTCTCACCGGGCACCAGCCTCGGGCTCATGGGAGAGAACGGCAGCGGCAAGACCACCTTCATGAAGCTGCTTGAAGACCAGATCCCGCCGGACACCGGCATGGTAAAACGGGCGGACCAGCTCCGGGTGGCTGTTTTCGATCAGAACCGGGCCGGCCTGGACCCGGAAATGACCCTGAAAGAGGCATTGAGCCCCACAGGCGGGGATTCGGTGATCTACCGGGAGCAGAGCATCCACATTGTCACCTGGGCAAAGCGGTTTCTCTTTACCCCGGACCAGCTGGTGCAGCCGGTGAAACGACTGTCCGGCGGTGAAAAGGCGAGAATTCTCATTGCCGATCTCATGCTCAAGCCGGCAGACCTGCTCCTCCTGGACGAGCCCACCAACGATCTTGACATCCCCTCCCTTGAAGTCTTGGAACAGAGTCTCCTGGAGTTCCCCGGCGCCGTGGTGCTGGTCTCCCATGACAGATTTCTTTTGGACAGTGTCACCAACGGGGTTCTCTACCTGGACGGCCAGGGGGGATCAGAGATGTTTGCCGATTACACCCAGTGCCTGGAACAGCAGGCAAAGAGCACCAAAAAAAACGGAGAAAACGGCGAAAACGGGGACAACCGGGAAAAAAAAACCAAAAAGAAAAAAAACAGCAACAAAATCGTTTTTTCCTACAAGGACAAATTCGAGCTGGAGCAGATGGAAGAAAAAATCCTGGCAGCCGAAGCAGAAGTGGAAGCCATTGAATCAAAGACCCGGACCCCGGAAATCATCAACGACCCAGAAGCCATGAAAGAACTCTTCACCGACCTGACCCGTGCCCAGGAGCGGGTTGAACAGCTCTATGCCAGATGGGAGACCCTTGAGGCATTGAAAGAAGCATCAACGTAATCCTCCCCCGGGTGACCTCGAAGAGGTGCCATTGCACGCAACCGGAGTGCAAAATTTTGCAGCAACGCAGCAGATGGGTACGTTTGTAAGCAAAAATATTCAAGCAATAGTAGATAATTTCTAAACGAAAAACCCGTGTTTGGGTGAAAACGTGCCCAGCTGCAAGGCGCAAAAAATTTTTGAACCGGAGTGTACTAAAGTACATGAGGATTCAAAAATTTTGCAGCAACGCAGCAGATGGGTACGTTTTCGCCCAAACACTAGGTGAAGCCCTTCTGGCCGATGTATAGAAGGATCTCCTGGGGGGCCTCGTCCGGGGTCATGTTGGTGGGATCAATGGGGAATTCCGGATCTTCAGGCTCTTCATAGGGGTCGTCCACGCCGGTAAACCCCTTTAACAGCCCTGCCCTGGCCTTGGCGTACATGCCTTTTCTGTCCCTTTTTTCACACTCGCTGATGGGGGTTGAGACGTGGACCTCGAAAAAACCGCCGTGCTCCTCGATGGCGGCCCTGATCTCGGAACGGGTCTTCTCATAGGGAGCGATGGGAGCGCATATGGCAACCCCGCGGTTTTTGGTGATCTCGGCTGCCACAAACCCGATGCGCCGAACATTGATATCCCGGTGCTCCTTGGAGAAATTCAGTTCACTTGAGAGATTCCGCCGGACAATGTCCCCGTCCAGCAGGGTGACCGGCCTCACCCCCATCTCCATGAACCTGGAGTAGAGCACCTTGGCAATGGTGGATTTTCCCGCACCGGACAGGCCGGTGAGAAACACGGTCACTCCCTGGCCCGCCGGCGGAGGATAGGATTTCTGAAGCTCCTGCACCACCTCGGGAAAGGTGGCCCAGGAGGGGACTGTTTTTCCTGCCCGGATTCGCCGGCGGATATCCGTTCCAGAGAGGGAGACGGTCTCCTGCTCTCCAGAGACACTGGCTGCGGTGCGGTATTCGTCTTCAAAGGGAAGATAGACCATCTCGTCAAAGGTGACCACCTCCATCCCTATCTCTTTGGCCGCCTCTCGGGCAAGGAGGGTGGCATCGTCAAACCTGTAAAACGGTTTTCCCCGGCTGTCCTTTCCGGGACTGGCATGGCCGTGGCCGATGACAAAATGAGTGCATCCGAAATTTTTTCCAATGAGCAGGTGAAGCAGAGCGTCCCTGGGGCCGGCCATTCGCATGGCAAGGGGAAGGAGGTTCAGCACATAGGAGTCCGGCGGATAGTGGTTGACAACCTGTCGATAGCACCGCATCCGGGTGAAATGGTCAAAGTCCCCGGGCCTTGTAACCCCTGCCACAGGCAGCAGAAGCAGGTTGGCCCTGGCCTTGCGCATGGCCTCGATGGTCATTTCAAACTGGGGCCTGTGCAGGGGCTGCCTGGTGTGGAATCCCACCACCCGCTTCCACCCGAGCCGGGAAAAGATGCTGCGCACCTCGCTGGGAGACATGCGGATCTGCCTGAAATCGGAATGGATGGGAAGGTTCAGCGCCTCGACGGCTCCACCGATGTAGAATGTTCCCGATTTGCTGTACAGGTAATCCACCCCGGGATGCTTGCGGTCCAGGGTGCCGTAAATTTCCCGGGCTTCCCTTTCAATGTCCGCCTGCCAGATATCTTCGACATTCATCACTCCGAGGAGAAATCCCTCCTGATCCCTCAGCACCACAGACTGCCCTGCCTCAAGGGTTGCGGCTAGATTTTCCGAAATATCGAGACAGACAGGAATCGGCCACAGCTCTCCTGTTTCAAGGCGCATACGATCCAGAACGGTCTCATAGTCGATCTGTTTCATAAATCCTGTAAGGGGGGTGTAGACACCGGTGACAAGGAGCTCAAAATCACAGATCTGCCTCTCGTTGAGGATCACATCCGGCATGGTTGAACTCAACTCCTTTAAAAGTGCACCGCGCTCCTGGTCTGCAAGCAGATCCACAAGCTCTCCTGACTCTCCGTGTGGCTGTTCCAGTGATGAAGTATTCATGCTGTGTCTCTTAAACAATCAGGGCGTTTCTGTCAACACCAAAAACCCCAAGGCAGTACAAATCACAAATAACAAATAACAATACCCGGCAAGTCCTTGGTCCGAGGTTTGATAATTGTTTATTGGAATTTATTTGTAATTTGGTGCTTGTGATTTGGAATTTATTTATTTTGATGCTTGCAGCTGATCATTTATCATAGCATAGACACCGCCTGGAACAATTTCACCTTGACCGAAACAGAACAAAATGATATACAAATATGTTTACGCATACCAGCGTAGCGGCAAACCCGGAGGGGGCAAAAAAAAGCCCCTGACAATTAATCCTTGCTCCCCAGACAGGAGCTCTATTATCCGTAAGGAGACAGTGTATGAGAAGATATGAGACCATATTTATAGCTGACCCTGACCTTCAGGAAGAAGCCCAGAAGAACCTCTTCAAAAAATTCACAACCCTCATCGACCAGGAAAAGGGCATCCTGGTGGACTTTGATAACTGGGGCAGCAAAAAACTTGCCTACCCGATCAATAAAAAACCCAGAGGCCACTATGTGTGCATGACCTACGGCGGAACCGGAGAGCTGGTCAGCGAGATGGAAAGGCTCTTCAGGCTTGACGACAGGGTGATGAAATTCATGACGGTCCTCCTTGAAAAAAATGTTTCCCCCGAGGCACTGAACCAGGAGATCGAGGCGGCTAAAGAGGAATCCCAGCCGGAAAAAGAAAAAGAACAGGCTGCCACACAACCCGATGCTGATGCTGATGTCGTTGCCGATGCTGATGTCGTTGCCGATGCCACCGCCAAATCCGATGCTGAAACAGAAACATCCGAAGAGACAAAGGAGGAAAACTAAGATGGCTTTTCATAAAAACCAGAAAAAAAGATTCTACCAGCGCCGCAAAGTATGCAAATTCTGCGCAGACTCTTCCCTTGAAATCGATTACAAGGATGCAAAAACCCTGAAACAGTTCATCACAGAACGGGGCAAGATCATCCCCAGACGAATCACCGGCACCTGTGCCAGACACCAGCGGGTTCTGGCAACGGCCATCAAGCAGTCAAGAACCATCGCCCTGCTCCCCTATGTCGGCAAGCTCGGATAGAACAATGCGACCTTACCTGTCCAGAAGAGGGCTGAAAGCGTGAGCAAACCCACAGAAAAAAACAGGATGCTCAAGGAGATCTTCACCGGAATAACCGTCTCTGTTCTGCTGTTTACAGCAACAATCGCCATTCCCCTGCTTGGTTTTTTCATCGCCCTGGTTTTGCCCATGCCGATCCTGGTCTACCGACTCAAACTCGGCAGGCAGATGGGCGGAGTGATCGCCCTGGCCGTTTTTTGTGTCATCATGGTCATGACAGGCGGCATGTATGTTGATCTGCTTTTCTACGGCGCACTGCTCCTCACTGGATTTTTTCTGGGAGAATATCTGGAAAAACCCCTCTCCCTGGAAAAAACAGGGCTGTACACCTGCCTCACCACCCTTGGTTTCTGCGCCCTGGGGGTTTTTCTCTATTCGGTCGTTACAGGGGAAAACCTTGTTTCCATGGTTTCTGACTATGTGGCCAAGAACATTGAAATCACCTTAAAGCTCTATTCAGAGATGGGGGTTCCCCAGGAAAACATTGACACCATTACAGGTGCCATGGATACCGTCCAATATGTTCTGGTGAGGCTGTTGCCGGCCCTGACAGCGGCAATGGTGATTTTTGAGACATGGATCAACCTGTTGTTTATCAAAAAATTCCTTGCAAAAAAGCAGATTTTTTTTGCAAGGCTGGAACGGCTCAACCAATGGCGGGCTCCGGAGCAGCTGGTATGGCTTGCCATTCTTTTCGGGCTGCTCATCGCACTCCCCGGCCGGCCGTTGAAGATCACAGGGCTGAACCTGGTGATCGTGCTCATGCCGATCTATTTTTTCCAGGGAATCGCCATTGTGTCGTTCTTTTTTGAAAAAAAGAGGTTTCCCCGGTTTTTAAGGATTCTCATTTACGGCATCATTGCCATCCAGCAGATATTTCTCTTTCTTGTCATGGGACTTGGTTTTTTTGATACATGGATCAACTTCAGGAAACTTGACACCATGGAAGAGGAAGAGCCGGACGAGTAAGCGCAATACAACCCACAATTTACCATATACAAGCAAAAGCCTTGTTTTTATCAGGCTGAACCTTTATCGGAGGTTAAGATGAAAGTAATTTTGAAAGAGACCATTTCCACCCTTGGCATCGTTGGATCAGAATGCGATGTTGCCGACGGGTATGCCCGCAACTACCTGCTGCCCAGGGGCAAGGCCGTTAAGTCCACCCCCCAGAGCAAACGGGTGATCGAACAGGCCAGGGCCAAATTTGAACTCCAGATTGCCAAGGAGAGGAAGATTGCCGAAGAGATGGCGGAAAAGATCAAAAACGTTGTCTGCACCATTAAAACAAAGGTGTTTGACGAGGTGAAGCTGTACGGTTCGGTAACCACCCAGGATATCAAAGCATCCCTCAACGCACAGGAGATCACGGTGGAACGCAGAGCGATCCTGCTGGCCGAGCCCATCAAGCTGACCGGGGAGTACAAGGTTCCCGTCCGCCTGTACAAGGATGTTGAACCTGAAATCACCGTTCAGGTTGTTCCCGAAGACAAATAGAAGCCCCCCGTAAAGGGGACAGCTCTCTTTTTTAGTCAGCAGATCTGTCCCCTTTTTTGCCAGACAAGCCGAATTTTTTCCTGGAAAGGCCAAAGTGAAACAAGAGAACAAGAAAAAATCCGCCAGCAAAGACCCGCTGTTAAACAAGGTCCCCCCCCACGACATAGATGCCGAAGAATCCCTCTTGAGTGCGGTTCTCATTGACAATGAAAACCTCCTCGACATTGCAGACACCCTGAAGCCGGAAGATTTTTACAAAAAAGCCCACCAGAAGATCTACAAGGCGATTATCCAGCTTTTTTCCAAAAACGAACCCGCCGATCTTGTAACCGTTGCCACCCGACTCAAGGAGAACGAAGAGCTGGAAGAGGTTGGCGGTGCGGCCTTTCTCGCATCCATTGCCGATTCTGCCCCCATGGCGGTGAACGCCGCCCATTACGCCGGCATCATCAAGGGCAAGGCCTCCCTGCGGGCCCTCATCACCAGCGCCTCGTCCATCATTGAAAAGTGCCTCAGGGACAGGGGGGATTTTGCCGACATCATCGATTTTGCCGAAAATGCCGTGTTCAATATATCCGAATCCAAGGGGGGACAGTCCTTTACAAGTCTGGAAGAGCTGATCAACATCAATATCGACGCTCTGGAAGAACGCCAGGGAAGCAGCGGCGGCCTGTCAGGACTCTCCACCGGGTACAACCGCCTGGACACTCTGACATCGGGACTGCAGAAATCGGATCTGATCATCCTGGCGGCACGGCCCAGCATGGGAAAGACCGCATTTGCCCTGAACATGGCCAGGAACGTGGCCGTGGAAGAGCGGGTGCCGGTTGCCGTATTTTCCCTTGAAATGTCCAAAGAACAGCTCTCCATGCGGCTTTTGACCTCCGAAGCAAGGATCGATTCCAACCGGCTGAAAAACGGAATGATCAGCGATGAAGACTGGCAGAACGCCACGGATGCGGCGGGAATTCTCAACGAACTCCCCATCTTCATCGATGACACCCCTAACATCTCCGCCATGGAGGTGAGAGCCAAGGCCCGACGGCTCAAGATGGAACACGGCCTGGGGCTGGTCATCATCGATTATCTCCAGCTGATGAAGGCCCCGTTTCAATCGGACAGGCGGGATCTTGAGATCGCCGAGATTTCACGCTCCCTCAAGGCCCTTGCCAAAGAACTGCAGATACCGGTCATTGCCCTCTCCCAGCTCAACCGGATGCTGGAACAGCGGGCAGAAAAGCGCCCCCTTCTGTCGGACCTGAGGGAATCGGGGGCCCTGGAGCAGGACGCAGATATTGTTGGCTTTATCTATCGAGATGAGGTATACAATAAGGAGGAGAACAACCCCAATCGGGGCAAGGCGGAAATCATCATTGCAAAGAACAGAAACGGCTCTGTGGGGACGGCCCACATGGCGTTTTTAGGGACCTACACCCGTTTTGAGGAGCTGAGTTCAGATTCCTTCCACGGGCTGGAATAGAAAAGAGCATCCATGAAAAAACCATTCGGCAATATTTCAGGACTGAAATCCACCCAACTCAAGCGCATTGAAAAGCTGTACCTGTTCAAAACCCCGCCGGACCAGCTCATCACACCCTCCCAGCTGGAAGAGCTCTCCAGCATCTCTTACGAGATCAGGCGGCAGATCGGTCTTTTGATCAGCCGGGCAGGCAAAACCGAGTATGTGATCATCGGCGATGCCCACCGGATTGTCATTCCTGTCACTCCGGGGTTCCAGGCGATTCCCGGCAAGCTCAAGGGGCTGCGGTGCATCCACACCCACATGGGGCAGGAACCCCTTACCCGGGACGATCTTACCGACCTTGCCCTGCTCCGCCTGGATTTCATGGCTGCGGTGTGCATCACGGACCGGGGAGCCCCTGGAAAAGTGTACATGGGCCACATCCTGCCCGGAGAAGAGGGCCCGGCCTTCCAGGAGCTGCCGCCGTCGGATGCCGATGGCCTTTCCATGGACTGCACCGGCAGAATCCACGCCCTGGAAGCGGAGCTGACCCGGAAGGACGCTTTGTACAGGGCAGGCAAGGGCGGGGAAAAGGCCCTGCTGATCAATGTCACCACCGGTGATCCCAGGGAGGCGGCGGCTTCCCTGGATGAGCTGCAGGAGCTGTGCCGGTCCAGCAGCATCGCCGTGATTGACACGGTTATCCAGAAGCGCAAGAAAATCGATGCCAAATTTGTTTTGGGCAAGGGCAAGCTGACCGACCTGACCATCCAGGCCATTCAAAAGCACGCCACCATGATGATCTTTGACAGGGAGCTCTCCCCCTCCCAGATCCGGTCCATAACGGATTTTGTCGAAATGAAGGTCATCGACCGCACCCAGCTGATCCTGGACATCTTTGCCAGGCACGCCAAGAGCCGGGAGGGAAAGCTCCAGGTGGAGCTGGCCCAGATGAAGTACCTCCTTCCAAGGCTCATCACGAAAAACACGGCCATGTCCCGGCTCACCGGCGGCATCGGCGGCAGGGGACCCGGTGAGACCAAGCTGGAAATCAACAGAAGACGGGTCAGGGACAGGGCCGGCAGGCTGAAAAAAGAGATCGCCAGGATCAGAAAACAGCGCACCCAGCAGCGGGCCAAGCGAAACAGACACAACATCCCTGTCATCTCCATTGTCGGATACACCAATGCCGGCAAATCCACCCTGTTGAACACTTTGACCCAGAGCAGAATCACCGCGGCCAACCAGCTGTTTGCCACCCTTGATCCCTCCAGCCGACGGCTTCGCTTTCCCAGGGAGACCGAGGTGATCATCACCGATACGGTGGGATTTATCCAGCACCTCCCCGAAGAGCTCATGGAGGCCTTCCACGCCACCCTGGAAGAGCTCTACGATGCCGATCTTCTCCTCCATGTGGTGGATATCAGCAATCAACGGTACAAACAGCAGATCGCATCGGTGGAAAAGATTCTTCGGGAACTTGAACTTGACACAATACCGTCACTGTATGTATTTAACAAACAGGACAGAATCGATCTGGCCGAATTTGACGATATCTGGCTGTTAAACCAGGGGGTCCTGGTCTCCGCAACCCGGAAAGAGAGCCTCAAACCCCTGGTGAGTCAGCTGGAAGAGATAATAACCAAAATCAAACATTGATCACACGCCAGGAGGGGCCAGAAACCAGAAGGCTTTGGCCGACGTTGTGATCAAACCCAAAAACAGATAAAGGAATTAATACTTTGAAATTTGAACCCATGGACCATAAGCTGAACAGGGAAAGTACTTTAAAAGCTGATGCAATGGACGATCTGGACTGTTTTGGCGAATTTGACAAACACGACAGGATCTGTTCCCGCCACTGCGGCGTCTCCATCCGATGCGCCATAGAAACCAACGAGAATCCCAAGGTGGATATCCTGGATCACATCATGGAAATGGAATTCTGCCGCCTCCAATAAAAATAAATGGGGTCAGAGTAAAATTAAACATTGAACATTGAACATTAAACATTGAACATTAAACATTGGATCATTCTACAAATTAATGGCATGTTCAATTTATGGCCCAATTACAACGAATAGCCCCAAAAAATCTTCCAATTCATATCATTCAGCGGGGTAATATCCGTCAGTATGGTTTGTATGGTTTGTATGGTTTGTATGGTTTGGATGGGATGACAATCATGCCGAATATACCCTCTTGGTTAAAGGGGCTTGGTCATAACATCGGCCGCTCGTCACATTTGGCGGGCCAACGGGGTCAGGCTTTTGTTATTGACGTTATCGGACAGAACAGCACAGTCAAACCATAAAGCACACGATAATGTTAATAACGAAAAGGTGACCCCACCCCAGGGTGGCCGATGTTATGACCAGGCCCTAACTTTTTCTCACGTTTTTTAAAAACAAAGCTTAGAAACAAAGCATAAGGTTGACGTCCATGCCTGGTTAATGATGACCAATCATGTCCATATTAATATGCCCTCTCCGGCATAAAAAGGTAAAAGATACAAAATCATCATGAAGCAAGCTTTAGGCCGTCGCTCTGTCCGATATTTAAGAGAAAAAGAGAGGCAGGCCGGTTGGGGTGGCGAAAGCTTGATATTTAGATATTTAATTTTACTCTGACCCCAATTATCCGAAGATCTTTCCCGGATTCAACACATTGTTCGGGTCAAAGGTCTGCTTGATGCGCTTCATGATATCGATTTCCGCCTCACCCATCTCCCGGCCGAGATAGGCCATCTTGGTGATCCCCACCCCGTGTTCCCCGGTGATGGTCCCCCCGAGGGCCAGGGTTGCGTCAAACAGCTCGTCCACGGCGGCTTTTGCCCTGGCCGCCATGGCCTTGTTTCTCTTGTCATACATGATATTGCAGTGGATGTTCCCGTCCCCGGCATGGCCGAAGCTGACGATCAACAGACCTGATTTTTCCTCGAGTTTTTTTATCCTCTCCACCATATCGGGGATTCTGTTGATGGGCACCACAATGTCCTCATTGATCTTGTCCGGTGCCAGGGAAAAAAGCACAGGGGAGAGCGCCTTGCGCGCCTTCCAGAGATTTTTGGCCTCACCCGGGGTCTCTGCCGTTATCACCTCAACGGCACCGCCGGCCCGGCAGCTCTTCTCCAGTTTTGCGGCAGCTCTTTCCACGGTGTCACCATCCCCGTCAACCTCAACGATCAGGATGGCCTCCGTGGTCTCTGAAACATGAAAGGAGAAATGCTCTTTGACACACTGGATGGAGGCTCTGTCCATGAACTCAACACATCGCGGCACCACCGCCTCCCGGATGATAGCCGAAACGGCAGCAGCGGCCTTTTCCATGGAGTCGAAGAGGACCGCCATGGTCTTGACCGTTTCAGGCAGGGCAAGCAGCTTTACAACGATTCCGGTCACAACGGCAAGGGTGCCCTCGGAGCCGACAATCAGCCGGGTGAGGTCATAGCCGGCAACCCCCTTGGCGGTCTTGACACCGGTTTTGATGATTTGACCCGAGGGAAGAACCGCCTCGAGGCCCAGCACATAGTCCCTTGTCACCCCGTACTTCACCGCCCTGGGACCGCCGGCGCACTCACCGACATTGCCTCCCAGGGTGCAGAAGGCCGAACTTGCCGGATCAGGGGGGTAAAACAGCCCCTGGTTTTCAACGGCCCGGTGAAGATCCCGGGTCACAACCCCCGGCTCAGCAACGGCAACAAAATTTTCCCGGTCAATGGAAATGATCCTGTTCATGCGGGTCATGACCATGACAACCCCGCCTTTGACGGCAAGCACCCCGCCGGTCATGCCCGATCCGCTGCCCCTGGGAATCACATGGAAAGAGGCCTGGTTGGCCAGCTTTACTATTTTCGACACCTGGTGTGAGTTTCCCAGAAACACCACGGCCTCCGGCATGAATGCGGT
>JAWOGI010000375.1:0-4594 GCA_046496975.1 Desulfobacteraceae bacterium
GTGATGATGCCGATGGTGAGAAAGAGAAACCCGAACATCACCATCTGGTGGGTCAGTTCATCCACAAGCCCCAGGGAGGGAAGCCGGGAGCGAAGGGAGAATTCCTCTGGATTTTCAGGCCGCACCAGGTACATGATGCTGAAACCGAAGGCCACGGCAAAACCGGCATAGCCGAGAAAGCAGGTGATCACATGGGCAATGAGCCAGTTGCTCTTCAAAGCCGGAATCAGGGGGGTGATCTTGTCCCCGATGTTCGGCGAGAGGGAGGCATAGGCAATGGCAAGAAAAATCAGGGGAGTGGCAAACACCCCGATGATCTTCTCTTTGTACTTGTATTCGACAAAGAGATACAACACTGCGACGGTCCAGGAGAAAAAGACCAGGGATTCGTACATGTTGGAAAAGGGGGCGTGGCCGTACCCCATCTGATAGGACTCCACCCAGCGGAGAAGAATCCCCGCGGTGTTGGCAACAAACCCCGCGATGAGAATCACCCACCCGATTTTTGCCATACGGTCTTTCTTAAAGGTCCATGAACCGATGTAGAGAACACTGGCAAGGGCATAGACAAACGTGGTGATGGACAATAGCATGGAGCTGTTCATGACAATCATATCTCCTTTATTTTTTCAGCAATCCCTGCTGTTTTTATCTTCATACTCTGGCTGTTGCGATGGGCAGACCCGGCAACGATCACCTGGCTGCCGTTTTCCCGGTTTTCAACTTCAACAAAGAGGCTCTGGTGGGACATGAAAAAGGTGATCCAGCAGCCGATGATCATGAAGATGAACCCTGTGTACACATACCAGACCCCGGGATCCTTTGTCACCTGGAGACCGGTGTAGTATTTCTTTTTAAAATCACTCACCACAAAGGAAAAAGCCCCTTTCCTCATCTTATCAAAAGAGGGGAATTTCAGCGGCATTACCACCTGACTGGTTTTGTCGTCTTTGCCGGCAATTTTTCCCACAAAGGCCTCGCCAAGATTGTGGCCTCTGAAATCAAATCCCGGCACAAACCCCTCCAGGGTGAACCGCCCCCCGGCTTCGGGAAGGTCGATGGTCTTGCCGGCAGACAGGGTTCTGTTGTAGGCCATGCCCGTTTCCCTGCTGGTAATCACCACCTTTACTTCCCCGGCGGCTGCCGTGCCGTAATTGGACTGGTAAAAACTGATGCCCTGGTACCGCAAGGGGTCGTTGACGATGATATCCGTGGTCAACACTTCACTGCCGTCCTTGACAATGGTGACACTGGACTTGTACTCATCCGGCTGTCCGGTGTCATAGAAGCTTACATCAAAGGAGTTGCACCGGAGGGTAAACCCAAGGTCAATGCCCTTTCCAGATTTTGTGTCAACCCTGGAAATCGACTCTCCTTCGGGGATCTTGACAAACCCCTTAAACCCCATCACGTTGCCCAGAACGGCGCCGGCGAGAAGGAGAATAATGCTCAGATGGACGATGTAGACACCCAGCCGTGTCCACCTTCCCTTTTCGGCAAACAGAGCAAACCCGTTGTTTGTTTCCTCTTCGACGGGCGCTGCAAATTTTTTTTCCAGCAGGTTCTTGTAAGCCTCTTTCAACTCACTGCCCTGTTTGGTTGAAACAAAGACTTCCCGGTTCTTAAGCTTCCTGAACCGTTCGATCCGGAAGACCACCTTTTTGGGAAAAATGATCTTCCATGTGGTACCGAGCCTGTCTATGGAGCAGACAACAAGATTTACCGCCAGGAGCCCCAAAAGCAGGAGAAACCACCATGAGTTGTACATGTCAAAGATATCAAAGGTGTCAAAGAGACGATAGAGCACCTCTCCGTATTTCTGAAAATAGAAGGCCGGCGAGGCGTTCTGGGGAATAAAAGTACCGATGATAGAGGTGGCCGCCAAAAGCAGCAGAACCACCACCGTCAGTTTTACCGATGTAAAGAACACCCATATTTTGTTGTCTATACGGGATGTTGACGCTTTTTTTACCATATTGTTTTTTTTCACTTTCTTTGTTTAAATCGATTCTCCCGCATCAGGGCTCTGTCAGCCCCATTGGCCACTTCCCGATGCAAGAGAGATCGTTTGGTTTAAATTGTCCGCTTTGATCATAAAAACCTACTTTTGTTGTAAGCACACTGCTCATGGCCGTTATCAGGGGTTTACCAGATACGGCGCCATGACGGTTTCAAGACGGGCCATGGCCTCTTCAAACGCCCTGTCTGTCTTGATGTCGTCAGCGGGGATCTTCTCTTTGAACCGGATCACCACCCGGGAAAAGGGCTTTGGAATCATGAAGCGGTCCCAGGAGTTGACATACCAGGCAGACTCGGCCATGACAACGCAGGGCACAATTACCGCACCGCTTCTCTGGGCGATCCTCACGGTGCCGGGTTTTACCCTGCCCATGGGCCCCCTGGGTCCGTCCACGATGTTTGCCCCCAGGCCGCCCCGTGCAAGAGAGTCAACCATTTCTCCCATGGCTTTTCTGCCCCCCCTGGAGGAGGAGCCCCTTGCCACCCGCCATCCAGTGCGCTGGGCAACAGGGGCGATGATGTCCCCGTCACTGCTGCGGCTGATCATGATGATCGGATCAAACCGTTCATAGGTTTTAAAATGGCGGATCAGTGGAAAAAACTGCTGGTGAAAAATTGCCAGAAGCACCCCACCGCCCTTTTCCACATCGTGTGTCCAGCTCTGTTCATTCTCCACCCTGATGCGCAGCAGCCGGGAATAAGCCCGGACACAAAAATAGACAAGGAGCAGAAAGCTCCTTGACCGGACAACCGTTTTAATCCTGTTTTTTGGGAAGCTGATCAAGGTACCACTCCATGGGATCGATCAGGGAAAAGCCAAGGGCCTGAATCCGCTTTTTCACATTGATAACATTGTTTGTTAACAGATAGGGAAAGACGGCCCGCTTGTTTTCATCAAAGTACCTTGCCACGAGCACGCTTCCAAGGGATATTTTCTCTTCAGAGATCACATCCACAATTTTCTTCAGCTGGCCGGGTTTTTCCGTAACGAGGATACACAAAAGGGTTCCCGGCTCTTTGATTCCCATGACATTGACAAAGGCCTTGAGCAGATCCCTGGTGGAGAGCAGCCCCTTGACGATCCCATTTTCATCCACCACGGGAAAGGCCCCCACACGCTTTTCCTGGATGATCATCAGGGCGTCCTGGATGGTGAAAAACGGGGAGATGGTCACAGGATCCTCTGTCATCACCTCCTTGACCTTGAATTCCATCACCTCTTTCACCGAAGACTGGTACATCTCATCCGAAAGAAGGGACGACGGCATGGCATCCCGCAGATCACGGTCTGACACCATTCCCAGAAGACGATCCCCGTCATCTATCACCGGCAGGTGCCGGATGTTGTTTTTCTGCATCAGCCGCCGGGCCTCAAAGATTTTAACATCGGGCGTTATGGTTATAAGCTCTGTGGTCATCGAGTCACTGACAAACATATCTCCTCCTAGGGCAATGAAACACTGCTGTTTTTATCAACGATCAAAGTTTAATTCCGGCCAGATTGGCAATGTGGTTTGCCGCAAGCTGCGGCAGGGTGTTCAAATTGTATCCCCCTTCTAGAACCGAGACCAGCCGTCCCCTGCTGTACTTGTCGGCCAGGAGGTCAAGGGTCCGGGTTACCCAGTCATACCCTTCTGTGGTGAGGCTTGTATCGGACATGGGGTCGTCAATGTGGGCATCAAATCCCGTAGAAACGAGGATAAATTCCGGTTTGAAGGTTTCAAAGGCCGGAAAGAGGTCCTTTTCAAAAAACCTCTTGTATTCGTCGTCCCCCCGCCCGGGAAGCACAGGCGAATTGAGGGTGTACCCGTACCCGTTGCCCCGGCCACAGTCAAAGTCCCGGCCGGATCCCGGATAGGCAAATGAGGGGTGCTGGTGGATGGAGTAGTAGAACACGGCAGGGTCGTTGAGAAAGGCATTTTCCGTTCCGTTGCCGTGGTGAACGTCAAAATCAACAATCCCCACACGGTTTATCCCCCACTGCTTCCTGAGATACCGGGCAGCAACGGCAACATTGTTGAAAAAGCAGAACCCCATGGCCTTGTCTTTTTCTGCATGGTGACCCGGGGGTCTGACAGCACAGAAGGCGTTGTCAATACTGCCTGACATCACCTGGTCCACTGCCTGGAGCACCCCGCCAGCGGCAAGCAGGGCCGTATCATAGGTTTCCCGGCAGATGGGATTGTCATGGTGATCAAAATCGGGCATGCCCGCCAGGCAGGCTTCTTCAAAACGAAGTATGTACTGGATGGTGTGGACCTGCTCGATCCACCTCTGGTTTGCCGCCTCAGCCTTGATCAGTTTAATCTTGTCCAGCAGCCCCGCATCCCTGACCCCTTTAAAAACAGCCCCAATCCTGGCAGGATGTTCAGGATGCCAGTCAGCGGTGTTATGAAGCGCATACCTGTCGTCAATGAGAAAACCGGTTTTTTTCATGTATTGCCATCCTAACCTGGACGAACCAGAGCCAAAAAATTGTTTTCGGTATTTGATGTTTTGGGACCAATACAGACAAGACATCGGTCAAAAAGTTGGCGCTTGATCATAACATCGGCCACCCTGGGGTGGGGTCAAT
>JAWOGI010000247.1:0-3129 GCA_046496975.1 Desulfobacteraceae bacterium
TACCCGAAGCGAAAGGTCCGACAACGACCTTGGGGGGTTCCCGGAAAGCGACAAGACCCAGAAAACCTACAGCACGGGGCTTTCCGGGCAATGGGTTGTTTTTTCCGGGTTTGAGCGAAAATACCGCACCATGGGGGCCCGTCTTGCCCGGAAGGGCAGCAGGGCTTCCCTGGAAGATGCCCGGCGGATGCTGGTGTCCGCCATTGCAGACACCTATTTTTCAGCCCAGCTTGCCCTGAAAAACAGGGAGATCGCCGAGGCTGACCGGAAATTCAACCGTGAACAATTAAAAGAGGCAGAAATTAAAAAAAGGGTGGGGACAGGGTCTCTGAGCGATATGTACAATTTTCAGATCAAGGTGAACAGTGCCGAAACCGAGATCGAGAGTGCCGCATACCAATACAAAATTGCCAGGGCGGCCCTTGCCGCCCTTCTCGGGATCAGCACCCCCATGGCCGACCTGCCCGAACCGGCTCCCCTTTCCCCGGAAAAAAAAGAGGAGATGGCCCTGCCGGATCTTGCCGTTTACACCGACAAGGCCCTGGTCCGGCGGCCTGATATCCGGGAGGGAGAGCTTTCCGTTGAGCGGGCAGCAGCGGACATCGGCGCGGCAAAAGCCGCCTACTGGCCCGTTGTCAGCCTGTCAGGCAAGGTCAGCGCCGACAGGACCGCCAGTGCTGCATTGGAAAACGATGATGTTGCCGGCAGTGTGATGCTGGGTCTCTCCTATCCGATTTTCCAGGGGGGAAAAAACCGGGCCGCCCTGTACCGGGCCGTGGCGGCAAAAGAAGAGGCCGAAAAAAACCTTGAAAGCCTTAAAACAGACATTGCCTCCGAGGTGCTCCAGGAGGGAAGCAAGGTGATCTCCTTTCAGAAACAGCTGCGGCTCCAGAGGGAAAATACCCGGCTTGTGAACAAGACAAGAAACCTTGTCGAATCGGAATACCGGGCCGGACAGGCCTCCCTGGTTCGTCTCAACGAAGCCCAGACAGAGCTGATAACGGCAAGGGGGAGGCTGGCCCTGGCCCTGGTCAACCTTCGCCAGGCATGGTCCCGGCTGAAAACAGCATCGGGCATCACCGAGTTTTAACGGTGCCTTCGGCCTTGATCATCAGGGCTTGGTCATAACATCTGCCACCCTGGGGTGGGGTCAGGCTTTCGTTATTAACATTATCGTGTACTTTATGGTTTGACTGTGCTGTTCTGTCCGATAACGTCAATAACAAAAGCCTGACCCCGTTGGCCCGCCAAATGTGACAAGTGGCCGATGTTATGACCAAGCCCGATCATCACACCGGCCATGCCATGGAGGAATAAGGAGAAAGAAATCAAAAGAGAATTTTTCAACAAAGGACGATAATACAATGAACAGTGAAACAGTGAACAGCGATAACAAAAGAACAAGACCCATCTGGTTTGACCAGAAAACCGGAACGGCAAGGGTCATCGACCAGAGACGGCTGCCCCACCAATTGGTCACAGCCGAGCTTGTTGATGTGGATGATGTGATAACGGCCATCAAAGAGATGTATGTCAGGGGAGCCCCACTGATCGGTGCCACCGGCGCCTTTGGTGTCTATACGGCACTTCTCCGGGACCCGGAGAAAAAAGGCAGTGATGACTATCTTGCAGGGGAGTGCCGGAGAATCAAAGGGGCAAGACCAACGGCTGTCAATCTTGCCTGGGGGGTTGACAGGGTATTTGCCGCGGCGGTTCATAAACAAGGGTATGAGGAGCGGTTGACAGGGGCCCTGGAAGAGGCCATGAAGATCGTGGAAGAGGAGGCCGTTAACTGCCGGCTCATCGGGGAACACGGCCTCTTCCTCATCAAAGAAATCAGTGAGAAGAAAAAGGGGAAACCGGTGAACATCCTCACCCACTGCAACGCAGGGTGGCTGGCCTGCATTGAATACGGCACTGCCACGGCACCGGTTTACACGGCGTTTGAACAGGGCATTGATCTCCATGTCTGGGTGGACGAAACAAGGCCTTTGAACCAGGGATCAAGGCTCACCGCATGGGAACTCGGCGCCTGCGGCGTGGATCACACCATCATCACGGACAATGCCGGGGGGCATCTCATGCAGCACAACATGGTGGATCTGGTCATTGTGGGCACGGACCGCACCACCAGGAGAGGGGACGTGGCAAACAAGATCGGCACCTATTTAAAAGCCCTGGCGGCAAAGCACAACAAGGTACCCTTTTACGTTGCCCTTCCCTCCAGCACCTTTGACTGGAATATCAGAAACGGATTGGAGGAGATTCCCATTGAAGAAAGAGACCCCGACGAGATCCGGTATGTGGAAGGAATCGACAACAGCGGAAAATTCTCCAGGGTGCTGGTGCCGCCCAAAACAAGCCCTGCTGCCAACCACGCCTTTGACGTCACCCCGGCGGAGCTGGTCACCGGGTTTATCACGGAACGGGGGGTTTGCAGAGCCGGAGAAGAGGAGATCCTCGAGCTGTTTCCTGAAAAGAAACAATAAATATTTTTCTTGACAGACCGGTGGTAAAGTCATTAAAAGGTCATGTATGCTTACTCAACTCGAAAAAAAAGTGATTTCAGCCCTTCAGGGGGATATCCCCGTAACCAGGACCCCCTTCATGGAACTGGCAAAGACCATCGGTGTTTCGGAAGAGACCTTCCTTGAAGTTGCCCGAAAGCTGGACCAAAAGGGGATCATCAGAAGATTCGGCGCCACCCTGAAGCACCAGAAATCGGGGTACACTGCCAATGCCATGGTGGCATGGCAGGTTGACGAAAACAGGGCCAGGGAAGTGGGGGAAACAATGGCCTCCTTTGATGAGGTGACCCATTGTTATCGCAGGGATCCTGCACAGGGGTGGCCCTACAACCTCTACACCATGGTCCACGCCTCGGATGAAAAGACCTGCCGCGCCATTGCCGAAAAAATCTCCCGGGCCGTCTCTGTGGAGGGCTACACCCTTCTTTTCAGCCGCAAAGAGCTGAAGAAAACCTCCATGAAGTACTTTGACTGATTGACCCGGTCCGTTCCCCATATTCTCTGTGTCAACCCCTGGATCCACGATTTTGCCGCCTTTGATTTCTGGGCAAAGCCCCTGGGACTTCTCCTGCTGGCCTCCATATTGAGGAAACACGGTGCA
>JAWOGI010000275.1:0-5875 GCA_046496975.1 Desulfobacteraceae bacterium
CATGATCGTTATCAATAAAAAAGAGGAAAAAATGTTTAAAAAAATTGAACCATTGAGTAAAGAAAAACACCAGGATCTAAGATTTGATAAGATCAATGGATATGAATTTGCAAGAAATATAACAAATACTCCCTTGAGCGCTTCGGAGTTCCGTCAGGCAGGCAGATATTATCCTGTCGTTTTCCCCACTGACGGAGCCTTTCCCATGATTCTTTTTGCCCTGAATCAGCAGACAAATCTCTATTTGAACCAGGATGGTTCCTGGAAGGTTCCTTATGTGCCTGCATATATCCGCAGGTACCCCTTTGTTCTGGTCAAATCGGATAAGGAAGAGGGCAGTAAAGAAAACTACATCTTTTGTATTGACACGGAAGCTCCCCATTTTGCCTCCGACCAGGGGGAGCCATTGTTTACGGCCAATGGAGATTTGGGTGATGTATCCCGGAAAGCTCTGAAGTTTCTTGAAATGTATCAGTCGGAACTAACGACAACCCGGACCCTCTGCCAGGAACTTGAATCCAAGGAAATCCTCGTGGGAAAGGAGGTCAGTTTCGAAAAAGAGGGGCAGCAGACCAAGATCGGGGGGTTTCGGTGCGTTGACGTGGAAAAAATGAACAAGCTCGACGATGCTGTTCTGGCCCAATGGGTCCGCAATGGCCTGATGGGGTTGATCCTGACACATCTCCAGTCAGTTGAAAACATAAAGGCGTTCACACGTTAGGCTTCAACTGAATAAAATGACTCCAACAAGCCCAACAAAAAAAGTTCTTGTCACGGGCGGGACAGGTGTCGTCGGTACAACTCTGGTACGACAGCTGCTGAAAAAAGGGTATTACGTCAGGGTTTTGTCCCGGAACGGGTTTTCTGAACATTCAAACCTTGCCGTTGAACAACATAATGCCTTGTGCAGGGCAGAAGTTGTCCTGGGGGGGATTACAGATCCACAAGCCCTGGAATGTGCCTTGGACGGGGTGGAAATTGTGTTTCACCTTGCAGCCATGCTTGGCAGTCATCCTTTGGAGCTGACCCATAGAGCAAAGGGCAGGGCACTGTCGGATCAATACAGGCAAGTGAATGTCGAGGGCACCAAGAGACTGGTAGAGGCGGCTGGCCGCATTGGTGTGGCCAGAATAGTCTTTTTCAGTTCAATCTCCGTATATGGCAGCGGCAAGAAGAGGGCTTTTGTTGCGGACGAGTCCTGTTCTCCTGCTCCTGATTCTTTGTACGCCGCTTCTAAACTTGAGGCGGAAAGGTGCGTGCTTGCAGCACGGAACCGCAAAAACGAATTCATGGGCGTTGTGTTGCGGGTTGCATCGGTGTACGGTCCAAAAGAGAAGAAGAATTACGCGTTGTTGATAAAAATGGCCCGATACGGTTTTTTTATCACCATTGGCAAGGGAAACGCCAGAAGGACCCTGATCCACGACCACGATCTTGCCAGGGCTGCCATTCTTGCCGCAGAGCACCCCAAAGCCAAAGGGAACATCTACAATGTCACCGACGGCAAGGTTCACTCTTTCAACGATATCAGAAAAGCCATTGCCCTTTGTTTTGGAAAACAGCAGATCAATATCCGTCTGCCTGAACGGTTGGTCTATTCTTTGCTGCCCATGCTGGAAAAATTTCCAAAAGCCCATTTTTTTGCTTCCGGCTTGAAGAACCTTGTGGAGGATACAGCGGTTTCGGGAGACAAAATCCAAAGAGATCTTGGTTTCTCTCCCCGGGTTGACCTGAAAAACGGCTGGAAAAACGCCACGGACAGGGTTTTCCAGGGGCA
Organism: Desulfobacteraceae bacterium; assembly: GCA_046496975.1. GTDB lineage: Bacteria > Desulfobacterota > Desulfobacteria > Desulfobacterales > Desulfobacteraceae > DATFJZ01. The sequence continues at coordinate 1,778 of JAWOGI010000275.1, forward strand.
GGGTTTTGGACGATCTGCCGTTTTAGAAGGGTCTGATGTCCATGAGCAGCCGGGGAAGCAGGGAGAGGGCGGCAACAAGGGCGATGAGCATGGCAAGCCCGGTGAGGAATCCGAACAGTACCGTTGGGATGAAGTTTGAAAACACCAGAATGGAAAAGCCGACGATGATGGTCAACGAGGTGTAGAACATGGCATTGCCGATGGTGTTGTGGCTTCGGTGCATGGCGGCAGTATAGTCCCTGTCCTGCTGATAGTCCTGCCGGAACCGGTGGATGTAGTGGATGGTGTTGTCAACGGCGATACCGATGCTGATGGCGGCAATGGTAATGGTCATCATGTCCAGGGGGTGACCGGAAAGGCCCATGGCTGCCAGCACCACCACCGATGCCAGAAGGTTGGGAAAAAGGGCGATCAGGCCGATCTTGACAGATCTGAAAATCATCATGAACATGACAAAAATCGCCAGAACGACAAACCCCATGGTGAGAATCTGGGATGAGAAGAGGCTCTGGAGCATGTTGTTGTAGAGCACCATGATGCCGGCCAGGCGTACCTGATCCTCTTCCAGGCCGAATTTTTCCTTGATCTCCGAGTCTATCCGCTTGAGAAATTCGTTTCTCTGGAGATCTTCCAGGGAGTCCCTGATGCGCACGCTGATCCGTGCCTGGTTGTCGTTTACGGAGACGTAGGGGGAAACAACGTTCTCCTTGAAGGTCTCCGGCAGTTCTTCATAGAGCAGGGCCAGTTCAAAATTGTCCAGGGGCTCTCCATCGTTAAACGATTCGGCAATCTGCATCATGGTGCCAAGGGAGAGCACCTTGCCCGTTGCCTGCTGGCTGTCAAGGTAGTTGTGGATTTTTTTGATGAGAGCCATCTTGTTTGATGTGAACCAGTATTTGTCACCATCCTCTTTTTTCTCAAATTCACTGAATTCATTGAACTCATTGAACTCTTCAAATTCACCAAATGTCTCTTGGAAGTCATCACCCTGGCCGCCGGAGTTTCCGGCGCTGTTATCACCTGACTGTGACCTGACACCGGGCTTATCATTACCCCGGCGGCTCTTTTCCGACGAGTCAAAATTGATGATCACATCCAGGGGAGTGGTGCCCCCGAGTTTTTTGTCCACCAGCGCCATACCCTGGTAGATCTCGGTGGATTTCTTGAAATAGTCGATGAAGCTGTTTTCCACGGTGAGTCGCGAGATGCCGATGACGGTGACAACAACCAGCACCAGGGTGGACAGATAGATCCATCCAGCGTGCTTTTCCGTCAGGGCGGCAAGGCATTTTGTAACGGGTTTGCCGAACTGCCGGTTGCTGCTTCTCTGCTCCCTTGGCAGCAGTGCAAGAATCGCCGGGAAGAGCAGGAAGATCACCACCAGAGAAACCACCAGGCCAAGGCACATCATCCATCCAAAGGTGATCACCGGGAGGATGTCGCAGACCAGGAGGGAGGAGAACCCGGCAATGGTGGTCAGGGTGGTGAACAGGCAGGGGATGAATTTTGAGGCAACGGTGGCTTTGACAAGCTCAAACTGGGAGAGATCCGGGTTCTGTACCACAAGTTCCCGGTACCGGACAATGAGGTGGATGGTCAGGGCGATGGTCACGATGAGCTGCAAAGAGATGAAATTTGACGAGATCACAGTAACTTCCCACCCGAAGATGCCAAGCAGCCCTGTCATCACAGCAATGGACACGACACAGCAGATCATGGGCAGTATCACCCAACGCGATTTTTTAAAAATAATCCCCAGGGTAAGAACCAGAAAGAAAAACATGCCCGTGCCAAACACCTTTAAATCGTTTTTGACAAAGGTGATCATGTCATCGGCTATCATGGAGGTGCCGCCGAGGAAGAGCTCTGCATTGTCCCGGTATTTTTCCATCAATGCCCGGATAGCGGCAATGTCCTTGTGGCGCTCTTTGTCAAGGCGGATTTTGGCCTGCCGGTAAGCCGTTTCAAGCTTGTCAAGGGTTTTCTTCTCCCCGGGGGAAAGTGATGTTTGACGCTGTTTTTCCCTTAACCTGCTGCGCCGGGTGCTGATGTTTTCATATTCCACGTCGTTTTCAAAATTGATCTGAAAAGCCGTGGTGGAGAGGTCTGCGCTGACCAAAAGTTCCTGGTACAGGGGACTTTGGGCAAATTCGGCCCGGGCCAGATCAAGACTGGCGTCTGGTGCTTCAAGGGTTTTTATGTTGTCCACCAGCTGCTTGATGCCCACCGGCGGGTTTTTCAGCAGGGGGACATCCAAAATGGAGACAATTGAGGCGATACGGTCTATTGTCTCCAGTTCCCTGCGAAGTTTTTTCAGCTCTTTTAGCACCGGCTGTGAAAAAAGGGCACGGTTTTTCGGCTGGTAGGCCAGGACAAGGTAGTCCCCATTTTCGTACCGCTGGCTGATTTTCTCAAAGTATTGAAGATCCTTGTCATTCTCCAGAACCAAAGAGTCCGACGAGGCGTCCAGCCTGAAGTCCTTGATGTGGTATCCGAAAAACAGCAACGCGCATGCCGTAGCCAGAATGGTGATAACGGGGTGCTTTAAAACGGTTTTTGTGTAGAGATCTGAACAAGAGAAAGCCATGGAATTAATTTCCCGTTGCCCCTTCTATCTCTTTTTCCCTGAGTTTTTTCAGCAGCGTTTCAGGGGTGCCGTCTTCGAGCACCCGGCTGAACTGGGAGCGGTAACTCTTGACAATGCTGATCCCTTCCACTTCAACGTCATATACCTTCCAGCCGCTGTTTGACCGGTACAGTCTGTAGATCATGGCCGTCTTTTCACCATTGGAGATCAGGTGGGAGGGGATCTGCGCCTTTTTCCCGGATATCGTCCCCGGGCTGAAAACGATTTTTTCATTGTTGAACAATTCAATCTTGTCCGAATAGAATTCCTTGAAAAAATCGGCAAAGAGATCGGTGTATTCACTTTTTTGGCCCGGGTCAAACCGGGACCAGTTGGCTCGGCCCAGGCAGAGCTTGCCGATCAAAGAGAAGTCAAACATCCGGTCCATGATTGTCACGACTTTTTCCTGCTTCTGCTCCAGAGACAGGGTGTCGTTTTTAAGGGTCGTTAAAATAGTGTTCACAGAGGTTTTCACTGCCTCTTCAGGCCCTGGAGATTCACCGGCAAAGGCAAGTGAAGCGGAAAATATCAACAAAAACGCAACAATATATCTGACCTGTTTCATTGGGTTTGCTCCTCCATTGGGGGTGAGTTTGTAAGTTTGGGGTCAAGCCTTTTATTTTTATAAAAATCGTTGGTATATGTCAAGTCTTTCTTTTTGGGGTCAGGCCTGACCCCATGATTTGACGGAACCATCAAAATATAGTATATGGGGTATAGTAGATAGGTCAGGCATGCGACTTTGTCATCATTGTCTGTTTATTTCTCATGCCGTGACCCCATCCCCATGCCCCATTTACGGGAAAAAGAAGATAGAAGATAGATGATAGAAACAATTAAAACCTGTTTTGCCGAAAAACAAGAGGTTGCAGCCGTTTACCTGTTCGGTTCATTTGCATCGGGTAAAAACCGCGTGATGAGTGATGTGGATATCGCTGTCCTTTTGTACCCTGAAGATCGATTTATCAAATCGGCCCATATTTTTCGACAAGCATACATATCCCAGCTTGGCAGATCCCTAAGAAAGGATATACATCCTGTTATCTTAAATCATGCCGGAGAAGTGTTGTTAAAGCAGATTCTGTTCAAAGGAAAACCTGTTCTGGTGAAGGATGAGACGTATCATAAACAGTTTAAAATGGTTGCCCTGGCAAGGATCGTTGATTTTAATTTCCATTTAAAAACAATGCAGTCAAAATTGAAAAAACGTATATTAGAGGTCCAATGAAAATGGTTGATAATGATCTGCTATTTGCCAAAATCAGCGCGGTGAAAAAACATATGAACCGGTCTCCTGCGTTGTTTTTCATGGTGTATTATAGCTCCATTTATTAGCCGGTTCTATTCTTCAGAAAAGTTTTCCATAATCGGGATTTTGTCTCGATAGCCGTCAAAATCGTATCCCAGCATATACAGGTCTGTTTGGAAATATTCAAATACAAGTGTTCTGGTTTCTTCGGTGTAATATTTTT
>JAWOGI010000301.1:0-11339 GCA_046496975.1 Desulfobacteraceae bacterium
TCCGTTTGTCAAGGAATTAATTCAATCATTTCAATTCTTACTGTTCGTCGGGGTAGGGCCAGGGGTGTTGTGCCTTTACATCGGAGCAGCCCATGGACGGGCTGTGTGACTCGAAGAAAAGCCCTGGCTCCATGAGCGTAGGGCAATACCCGGATCGGCTGCCGGCGCAACACGACTTTCATATAAAACGCAAGTCTGACTCCTCGGTCGCGTGGCCGATGTTATGATCAAGGCCCATCTTTAGACTTGTCAGGTATCATTTTTTGGGGTATTTTTTTGTTTGGGATAACTCCTTGAATAACAACCATGAGCAGCGTGCTCACAACAAAGGTAGAAAGTCGAATTAGAGGCAGCCGGTCCGGGGCATTGTCCGTAGCGGTTTTGAGCGGCAGCTGTGAGCACGGATGCTCAAAACAGCTGCCGCTCGCCTCGGAGCAGCCCATGGACGGGCTGCGAGAATGAGCGTAGGGCAATGCCCCGGATCGGCTGCCGGCGCAACACGACTTTCTTATAAAAAACCCACCTTGCTGCTGAACCGGAAACAGAAAAAGGGTGTTGAAATAGAGGTTTTAATTTCAACACCCTTTTTTGGTTTTCAATACTCCGGAGGGGCACCGTCCAGATTTCCCGTTGCAAGAAACGGCGCTGACGAGACGGCAGGCGAAGCGTTCATAAGGGAGACCACCCGCTGCAGAGAACTTAAAATCATCAGCTGCTCCCACTCTTCAAGATTTGCGAACTGCTCCTCGAACAACTCCTGCATCAGCGGAGGCGCCCTGTCTAGTATCTCTTCACACGCTTCCGTGGGTTCGATCAAAACCCTTCTTCTGTCAATCTCGCTCCTGTTCCTCAGGATAAGACCCCTTTTGTATAATCTCTCCAGGATACCCGTCACCGTTGCCTGGCTGAGACTTATGTTTCTGGCTATCTGACCGACGGTGAGAGATCTCTCTTTTGATACGGTCTGAAGCGTAACAAGCTGGGGAATGGTCAAACCAAACTTTTTCACAAGATCCCTTGAATGAAGATCAACGGACTGAATTATCTGACGGATGGAACTCAGCACATCTTCTGCCAGTGGTTTTTCTCTCCTGCCGTTCTCTTCCTGACTTCTATCTGTTTCCATTCACATAAATTTCCTTTTTTTCACTGCTGTCATCAATTCCACTCCGCAAAAAATGCAGACCAGCCGAACACTTCAATACACCTTTCTTCAGTGTAATATGTAACAGGCCAAATAGCAATCAAAAAGCGAACTGCCGGTTATTTTTTTGCGTCCAACTCCCTTCTCAACAACTCCAGCGCTTTAACGGCAAAGATCTTCTTGTTCATTCTGCGTTCCTTAAAGGAAAAGTGACAGGTTTTTCCCCTGGAAAAGCCGGGTCCTGCCAGGCCAATGCACACCATTCCCACCGGTTTCTCCTCGCTGCCGCCGCCGGGGCCGGCCACCCCCGAGGTGGCAATGGCATAATCGGCCCCTGCCGCCTTTCTTGCACCTTCAGCCATGCTCCTGGCCGTCTCCTCATGGACAGCTCCGTTTTTTTCAATGGTTTTGCTGTAAACCCCGAGCACCCCGATCTTGGCCTGGTTGGCGTAGGTTACGGCAGACAATAAAAAATAGTCTGAACTGCCTGCCACATCGGTGAGCATATCGGCAACAAGCCCGCCGGTACAGCTCTCGGCAACGGCAACCGTTGCGCCACAGGCGGTCAACAGCCTGCCCACCTCTTCTTCCATGGTAAGCCCCAGAAAAGAGACAATGCGCTTTTCCAGCCGTGAGGCGATCCACTGCCCGGCTCTTTCCATCTCCTCTTCCAGGGCTGGGCCGGAGAGGCGGCTGCCGGGGCAGGAAAATTTAACATAGATCAGCGGAAAGTCAGCCCGGAACCCGAGCCGCATATCGGGAAATTGATCACGGAACCCGGCAAGCCTGGTGCCCACCTCGGCTTCGGGAAGTCCAAAGAGGGAGAAACACCTGGACAACACCCGGGTGTCCAATTTGAAGCGCCGGTTTATTTCCGGCAGCACACCGTTTTTGAACATTTTTTTCATCTCCATGGGAACGCCTGGCATGAAAAAGAAAAGCGCCTGGTTGATCACCATGGAGAACCCCGGGGCCGTGCCAAAAAGATTCTCGACAACACCGGCCGTCAAGGGAAGCTCTGCCTGTTTTCTGTTGATTTCGGGCATGGTCACTTTCCGTTTTTCAAAATACGTCTCAACAAAAACAAGGGCCTCTCTGTTAAGACCAAGCCTGTCCTGTGCTGCCAGGGCAGCCGCCCGGGCCGTGCGATCATCCTCTGTGGGACCAAGGCCTCCGGTCACCAGGACAAGATCAGCCCTATGTGCAGCCTCCCCGATAACAGCGGCAAGTGTTTCCGCCTCATCCCCGGTGCACGAGATCCGGCCGGTGACTATTCCCGCATCCAACAGCTCTGCTGCAAGCCATGAGGCGTTTGTATCCGTAATGGATCCTGAAACGATCTCATCCCCTGTTGATATGATTTCTGCTCTCATAGACTCCCCATAAATTATTTCCAACGGCATTAACTGGTTTCTGTTCAGATTTCTTTGCTGATTTTTCAGATTATGCCATCCCTTCCCCGTTGTCAAATTTTCCTCTATCCTGCTTCCCCATTTTCTAAAATCACTTGAAAAGATTTCATCGCTCTGCTAAAGTTGGCGACAATGCCAGTCAGAGCCAATCGGCTGCCAGGATTACACGACTTTCATATAAAAAAAGAGGAATCCGGAGAATAAAAGATGATTAGAGCTGGAGTTTGCGGAGCAACAGGATATACAGGAGCGGAAATTGTCAAACTGATCTCAAACCACCCAAAAGCCGAGCTGGCCGCGGTCACCTCCAGATCATACAGAGGTGAAACCATGGGAGAGGTCTTTCCGGCCATGCGGAACCTTGTTGATTTGACATGTGAAGAGATCAATATTGAAAGCCTTAAAAAGAGAATCGACTGCGTATTTCTCGCCCTGCCCCATAAGACCTCCATGGCCTACGCCCCCCTTTTTACAAAGAACAATATCAAGGTGATCGATCTGTCCGCCGACTTCAGGTTCACCGATGTTGCAGCCTACGAAGCCGCCTATCAGGAGCACAGTGCCAAGGCACTTTTAAAGGAATCGGTTTACGGGCTGTCGGAAATTTACAGAAGCCGGATAGCCAAAGCCAATATTGTGGGAAACCCGGGATGCTACCCCACAAGCTTTCTTTTGCCGGTGCTGCCCCTTGTCACCGAAAAACTCATCGACAACCACGGCATCATCTCCGATTCAAAATCCGGCGTCAGCGGTGCAGGTCGTTCTGTCTCCCTGGCAACCCACTATTGTGAAACCAATGAATCCTTCAAACCTTATAAAATCAACGCCCACCGGCATGTTCCAGAGATGGAAGAGGTTTTGAGCATCCACTCAGGATCAAAAACCAGAATAACTTTTGTTCCCCACCTGCTGCCGGCAACACGGGGCATGCTGTCGACAATTTACGCAAGGGCCTGTAACGGCACAACCGATGAACACATAAGAAAAACATTGACCAACCGCTATGGCAGCAACTCCTTTGTCAGGATTCTCCCCCCGGGCAAATTCCCCGATATTGCCCATGTCCGGGGAACAAACTTCTGTGACATCGGGTTCAGCCTGGACAGTACAACCGGACAGCTGATCCTTGTCTCTGCCATTGACAACCTCTTGAAGGGAGCGGCGGGCCAGGCGGTCCAGAACATGAACATCATGTTTGGCATCGATGAAAAATCAGGACTTACGGCAATTCCAGGAGCAATTTAAAACCATGATGAAAAAAAAGGCAAGAATCTGGTTCCACTCCGGCTCATCATCCAGGATCAAAGAGTTTTCCATCTCAAAAAAGCTTTTATTCGCCTGCTTCTCGGTCATTCTTGCCCTGTCCGCTCTTCTTGCCTTGGCCGGCTGGGACTATTACAGGCTCAAGCTCACATCCCTTGACAACAGAGCGCTCACAGAAAGACTCACCGAAAAGACCAGTGAGATAGAGAGCCAGAGGATGCAGATACAGAAATTTGCCCGCAAGATCAACACCCTCAAATCCAGGGTGGTGGACCTGGCAGAGTTTGAAAACAAGGTCCGGATCATTGCCAACATCGAGCAGGACAGGAATTCCTCCCAGGTTTTCGGCACCGGGGGAGTATCAGGTGACGTGCTTGACCCCAAAATACCGGCAACGAAAAAACACAACAGTTTGATGCGCAAGATGCACGAACAGCTAAACCAGATGGACACGGTTTCATCTGCAAAACTATCCGACTATGCAAAACTTGCCCAAGAGCTTGGTAAAAAGCGGAACATCCTTGCTGCCACCCCGTCCATACGCCCGGTCAAGGGATGGGTCACCTCAAGCTTTGGATACCGGGAATCCCCTTTTACAGGAAAAAAAGAGTTCCATTCCGGCCTTGACATTGCCAACAGAAAAGACACAAAAATTGTGGCCACGGCAAAGGGAAAGGTTTCCCTGGCCAGAGAGAAAATGTTCATCGGAAAGGTGGTGGTGATTGACCATGGCCATGGAACGGTTACAAAATTCGGTCACCTGAACAAAATACTGGTCAAAAGAGGCGACACTGTAAACCGGGGGGATGTCATTGGCCTCATGGGCAACACAGGCAGGAGCACAGGACCCCACGTCCATTATGAAATAACCATCAGCGGCGTTTCCGTAAACCCGGAAAAATACATCCTCAACTGATCAAGCAGCCTTATGTCACTTCCCACAATGTTTCTTGTTTCAAATTTCAGAAGACTATCGACAATGCACGCCTGACCCACCCGATAGACCCCGCCGAGCATTAATTTCAGCAAATCCCTCAATACCGCAAGCCAGACCTTCCGTGGCACAGCCGGGAAAAAAAATTATTTTGATTTTGAAAAAAATGCTTATATGTTATTAATATGAAAAAAATTGTAACTATTCAGATCTATATAAAAAAATGAAAAAACCATAAAACTTGCTTTTCATTCCCAGGACAGCAGGTTTAACACTATCCAAAGGCAAAGAATCAATGTTAACATTACTTTCAAAGATATTCGGTTCCAGCAACGACAGGGCCATCAAAAAACTTGCCCCCCTGGTCGATGAAATAAACGGCCTTGAGCCGGGAATGCAGGCCCTTGAAGACGGTGAACTCACCCAGATGACCACCACCCTCAAACAGCGGCTGAAAAACGGTGACTCCATTGATGACATCCTGCCCCAGGCCTTTGCCCTTGTCAGGGAAGCCTCGTGGCGGGTACTTGGCATGCGCCATTTTGACGTTCAGCTGCTGGGGGGCATCGCCCTGCACAAGGGAATGATTGCCGAGATGAAGACCGGTGAAGGAAAAACCCTGGCTTCGACCCTGCCGGCCTTTTTAAACGCCCTTACCGGAAAAGGGGTTCACATTGTAACGGTCAATGACTATTTGGCCCAGCGTGATGCCGACTGGATGGGCAAACTGTACACTTTTTTAGGCCTTGAGGTAGGCGTGCTTCTCCATGAGATGGACGACCAGGAGCGGAAAAATGCGTACAACGCCGATATAACCTACGGCACCAACAACGAGTTCGGGTTTGACTATCTCAGGGACAACATGAAGTTTGACAGGGACAGCCTGGCCCAGAAAGAGCTGAACTTTGCCATTGTGGACGAGGTGGACAGTATTCTCATCGACGAGGCCCGAACCCCCCTGATCATTTCCGGGCCTGCGGAAAAATCCACCGGCATGTACGTCCAGATCAACACGATCATCCCCGGATTCAAAGCAGAGATCGACTACACCATCGATGAAGAGGCCAAGAGTGTCATGCTCACCGAAGCGGGCATTGCCAAGGGCGAAGAGCTTCTGGATGTGGAGAACCTCTACGATCCTAAAAACATCGAGCTGCTCCACCACCTGAACCAGGCCCTGAAAGCCCACACCCTTTTCAAGCTGGATGTGGATTACATTGTAAAAAACGATGAAGTGATCATTGTTGATGAGTTTACCGGCCGGCTCATGACGGGAAGGCGTTACAGCGAAGGGCTCCACCAGGCACTGGAGGCCAAGGAGAACGTCAAGATTGCCAATGAGAACCAGACCCTTGCCTCCATCACCTTTCAGAATTTTTTCCGAATGTACGACAAGATCGGCGGCATGACCGGCACGGCAGAGACCGAGGCGGCAGAGTTTAAAAAGATCTACAACCTGGATGTCCTGGTGATCCCCACCCACAAACCCATGATACGGGAGGACATGGCCGATGTGATCTACAAAACAAAAAAAGAGAAATACGAGGCGGCCATCAACGAGATCATCGCCCTTCACAGAAAAGGCCAGCCGGTTCTGGTGGGAACCATTGCCATTGACGTATCCGAGGATTTCAGCCGCAAACTGAAAAAGAGGGGTATCAAACACACCGTGCTCAACGCCAAACACCACCAGGCCGAGGCCGAGATCGTTGCCAACGCCGGCCAGAAAGGGGCTGTGACCATCTCAACCAACATGGCAGGCAGGGGCACGGACATTGTCCTCGGCGAGGGGGTCCAGGAGCTCGGAGGCCTTCACATCCTCGGCACATCCCGCCATGAATCCCGGCGCATCGACAACCAGCTCAGGGGCCGGGCGGGCCGGCAGGGGGACCCGGGCTCTTCCCGGTTCTACCTCTCCCTGGAGGATGATCTGCTGCGGATCTTCGGCGGCGACAGGATCACCTCCATCATGGAAAAACTCGGCATCGACGAAGGAGAACCCATCGAACACGGCCTTATCAGCAAGGCCATTGAAAATGCCCAGTCCAAGGTTGAAGGGCACAACTTTGAGATCAGAAAACAGGTCATCGAATATGATGACGTGATGAACCAGCAGCGGGAGGTAATCTACAAGCAGCGCCGGGACGCCCTCAAAAACGACACCCTCCACCCTGTGATCCTGGAGATCATGGAGGAGAAGGCCCTTGAAATTGTTAACTCCTTTGAGGAGGACAAGGTGCCGATCCAGGAGTGGGACCTTGCCGGACTGGCCGACGCGGTGAAAAAGCAGTTCAATTTCACCCCTGATTTCAGCACCTTCCCCGATTCTGTCAATACGCCGGAAGAACTGGCCGACACGATCTATCACCAGGCAAGAACCCTGTACAGGGAAAAGTTCTCTATTATCGGAGAAGCGGAAACCCGTCAGCTGGAGCGCTACGTTATGCTCCAGACCGTTGACACCCTGTGGAAGGACCATCTGCTCAACATGGATCACCTCAAAGAGGGCATCGGTCTGCGTGGGTATGCCCAGCAGAATCCCCTGATCATATACAAGAAAGAGGGGTTTGAAATGTTCCAGGCCCTTGTTGACCGCATCAAGGAGGAGACCCTGGAAATTCTCTTCCGGATTCAGATCTCCATGCCCGAAGAGATCAACGAGTTCCATAAACCGGACAACAGCAACATGGTACTCTCCCATTCCGATGAGTCGTCGGTCAAGACCCCTGTGACAAGGACCAGCCCCAAGATTGGCCGAAATGATCCCTGCAGCTGCGGCAGCGGGAAAAAATACAAAAAATGCTGCGGAGCGTAATTCCCCATGAATCCGTTTTCACCTGAAACAGAAGAAAAGCAGATATCAAAATCAAAAACCGATGAAAAAGAGCCTCCCATGTACAAGGTGATTCTGCACAACGACGATTACACCACCATGGAGTTTGTTGTCAAAATTCTTGTGGATGTTTTTGGAAAATCACTTGAAAAAGCATCGGAAATCATGCTTAATGTACATAGACAGGGAAGAGGCGTCTGCGGTGTTTTTATTTATGAAATTGCCGAAACCAAAGTAATGACCGTACACAACCTTGCAAGGGAGAATGGATTCCCTTTAAAATGCACAATGGAGAAGGAGTAGCCATGATAAGCAAAGAACTGAGCACAACTCTCGGAGTTGCCGTGCGAGAGGCAAAAAAAAGAAGGCATGAGTATGTTTGTGTGGAACATGTTCTCTATGCAATCCTTAACCATGGCACAGGCGCTGAAACCATTGAAAAATGCGGAGGCAACCCTGAAATCATCAAAAACAACCTGGACAACTTCTTTAACGAGAAGATGAACACCATCGAAGAGGGGGAAGAGTATGTCCTCCAGCAGACCATCGGTTTCCAGAGGATGATCCAGCGGGCCATCAACCATGCCCGGTCCGCTGAAAAAACCGAGGTCAACCTCGGGGATATCCTTGCATCCATTTTCCAGGAAAAAGATTCCCATGCCGCCTATTTCCTTGAATCCGAAGGCATCACCAGGCTCAATGTCCTGGATTACATCTCCCACGGCGGCGACACACCAGCGCCCAGGGCGGAAAAGGGTCAGCCGGACAAGGATCCCAGACGACCCGGCAGACAGGCCCCCGGCCAGAAGGAAAAGAAAGACCCCCTCTCCCTGTTTACCACGGATCTTCTGAAAAAGGCCGAAACCGGCAAAATCGATCCCCTCATCGGCAGGGTCACCGAAATGGAAAGGGCCATGCAGGTGCTCTGCCGGCGGCGGAAGAACAATCCCGTGTTTGTCGGCGACCCCGGTGTGGGCAAGACGGCCATTGCCGAGGGGGTTGCCTTGAAAGCCTTTCAGCAGGAAGTACCTGATTTTCTCAAAGCCTCTGAGATGTACTCTTTGGACATGGGGGCCCTGCTTGCCGGAACAAAGTACAGGGGCGATTTTGAGCAGCGGCTCAAGGATGTGATCACCGCCCTGGAAGAGAAGGAGAACGCCTTGCTGGTCATCGACGAGATCCATACCGTGGTTGGGGCGGGGGCCACCAGCAGCGGCTCCATGGATGCCTCAAACATCTTGAAGCCGGCTCTCTCCAACGGCCTTTTGCGGTGCATCGGTTCCACCACCCATGAGGAGTATAAAAACTATTTTGAAAAGGACAGAGCCTTTTCCAGACGGTTTGAGAAAATCGAGGTGACCGAACCCACCGTGGACGAGACCATCGAGATTCTCAAGGGGCTCAAACCGTGCTACGAAGAGCACCACAACCTGACGTACACCGACGAAGCCCTGGAGGTCTGCGCAAGACTGGCGGACAAACACATCAACGACCGGTTCCTCCCGGACAAGGCCATTGATGTCATGGACGAGACCGGTGCCCTGATTCGGCTTGCCGGCCGTGCGGACCGGAAAAACGTGCTGACAACGGATATCGAAAAGACCATTGCCAAGATGGCCAAGATCCCCGCCACCAACGTGACGGCCTCGGACAAGTCCACCCTTGAAAACATTGACAAGAAGCTTCAGCAGGTGATTTACGGCCAGGACAGTGCCATCACCACCCTTGCAACCTCCATTAAACGATCAAGGGCCGGTCTCTCCGCCCCGGAACGCCCCATCGGCTCCTTTCTCTTTGCCGGTCCCACCGGGGTGGGAAAAACCGAGGTGGCAAAACAGCTGGCCTTTAACATGGGGGTTGAGTTCATGCGGTTTGACATGAGCGAATACATGGAAAAACACGCCGTTTCAAGGCTCATCGGGGCGCCTCCCGGTTATATCGGCTTTGACCAGGGGGGGATCCTCACCGACGGCATCCGGAAGAATCCCCACTGCGTGCTGCTCCTGGACGAAATCGAAAAGGCCCACCCCGACCTGTTCAACATCCTTCTCCAGGTGATGGACTATGCCACCTTGACGGACAACAACGGCCGTTCTGCCGATTTCCGCAATGTGATTCTCATCATGACCTCCAATGCCGGGGCACGGGAGATGACCGCCAACCGCATCGGTTTCGGGGATCACATGGAAGACGTAAACTCCAAGGGCATCAAGGCCGTTGAAAAGACCTTCAGCCCGGAATTCAGGAACCGGCTGGATGCCATGGTACAATTCAACTCCCTCTCCCATGAGATCATGGAGCGGATTGTGGACAAAAACATGAAAGAGTTGAAAACCATGCTCAAGGCGAAAAACATCTTTCTCAAATACTCGCCCAAGGTAAGGTCCTATCTTGCCGAAAACGGGTACGATGTCAAGTTCGGGGCCAGACCCCTTGAGCGGCTCATTCAGAACACGATCAAGGACAAGCTCACCGACGAGATACTCTTCGGGGCCCTTGAAAACGGCGGCGAGGTCTCTCTGGGATTGAAAAACAACAAGATCACATTCAACATGAAAGAAGAGATGCCCCTGTTCCGGTTATCCCAACGCAATGAATTTCCCCCGGCAAGGCTGGCACGGATTGACGGTCTCCTCTGCATCGGAGGAGACCTGAGTCAAAAGAGGATCCTGCTGGCCTACCGGAACGGGATTTTCCCGTGGTATTCCCGCAACGAACCGATCCTCTGGTGGTCTCCGGACCCAAGGCTTGTGCTCTACCCTGAAAAAATCAGGATCTCAAGGAGCCTGAAAAAAAAGATCAGAAAAAACCACTTCCAAATCACCATGGACAGGGATTTTGACGGTGTAATCCGGGGATGTGCCGATTCAAGGATTGAAAACAGGGAAGATACCTGGCTTGACCGGGAGATGATCCAGGCGTACACCAGGCTCCATGAAAGCGGGTATGCCCATTCGGTGGAGGCGTGGAAAGACGGCTCCCTTGCCGGCGGCCTCTACGGCATTTCCCTTGGGGGCTGTTTTTTCGGGGAATCCATGTTCACTCGGATCAGCGACGCCTCCAAGACCGCCCTCTGTGCCCTGGGATATCATCTGGAAACCATGGGGTTTGACCTCATCGACTGCCAGGTGACCACCGACCACATGCTCTCCATGGGCGCGGAAGAGATCCCGAGAAACAATTTTCTCAACCAGATCCGGGCATCCCTGACCCGCCGCGGGACAGAAAAAGGGCCATGGGAGTTCAACCAAAAGAGCTTTGTCGCACAATTCTCCACCCCTGGGCAATAGTTAGCTGTTAGCTGAGTAGTGATGGCTTTCTTATAACGGCCATGCCCTGCGGGCTCAACAAAGCATGAAAGTCCGATGCAGAGGCAGCCGATTCGGGGTTTTGCCCGCAGCGGTTTTGAGCGGTAGCTGTGAGCACGGATGCTCTAAACAGCTGCCGCTCACCTCGGAGCAGCCCATGGACGGGCTGCGAGAATGAGCGTAGGGCAATACCCCGAATCGGCTGCCGGGATTACACGACTTTCATATAAAAAAAAAGCTTGGGCACGGCCATGGAGGGATTCCCCCAGGGTCCTGCACAAGCTTTTTCAATCCAGATGCACTCCATAGACATGTATTGGTGTTCTGCCGCCGTTTCAGCCCGTATTCCGGAGAAGGGAAAGCCTCGGGCTTTCCCTTCCCCCGGTACTGAAGGCGGGGCTGAAAGCCAAGCAGGCGTTGCAGAAATTGCTACAGCCAGGATCCT
>JAWOGI010000352.1:0-6756 GCA_046496975.1 Desulfobacteraceae bacterium
CCGCTCCCACTCCGGTACTGGCGAGGAGATTGTCTTAAGCCAGGTGGATTTGAACTCTTTGACCAGTTCCAAGGCGGCCATGCACGCCATCCTCGAGGTTATCGTGAACCAGACCGCAGGGCTTGAGTTTGAAGAGCTGGAGAAATTTTACGTGGCAGGCACCTTCGGCTCTTTCATCAACCCGGAATCGGCCATTGCCATTGGCATGCTTCCTGATATCTCCCGAAACAAATTCCAGGTGCTGGGGAACTCCTCTCTGGAAGGGGCGGCAAAACTCCTTTGCCATGCCGGGGGATTTGACGAGATTGAAGTGATCCGGCGGGGGATCACCTATATTGAGCTCAACGTTAACCAGGGGTTCATGAACATCTTCAGCGGGGCCAAATTCTATCCCCACACGGACCGCTCCCGGTTTCCCTCTGTCCGCCTCCCGGATGAAACCGTGTAAACCGGTCTGGGCGGTTTACATGTGCTCCACCAGTTTTCCCGTGGTGCTCCGCAGCCGCTGGCTGATGATCTTGGAGATTTTCCACAACAGCTTGAAACCGAGGCTGGGATTTTCATCGGCAATGGCCACAAGCCGGGCTCGTGTTAGAAAAAAGATCACCGAGCTCTGGTTGGCAATTCCCGTTGCAGACCTGGGCTCGTCATCCACAAGGGCCATCTCCCCAAAGGTCTGGGACATGTGCAACGTGGTTATTTTTTTCATTCCCCGGTCTCCCTGCTTGTAGATATCAATGGCCCCGGCCACGATGATCCCCATGCTCTTCTCAAGGTCTCCCTCCCTGAATATCACCCTGTCCTGTTTGGCTTTTACCGCCTTGATGGACCGGGCTATGGTGCAGATCTGCTCCCAGGAGAATTCGTTTGCCCATTTGGTCCGTTCAAGGAGTTCTGCATAGCAGAGACTTTTCTCCTTTTCCCGGCCGCTACCGGCTACCTGGTATCTCTTTTTCATGGCACAGTTTCCTCCGCTGTTCTTCGGTCCAGTCGATGCGGTTCATCAGGCCGTGGACGATCTTCACATCCCGGGGGTCCAGCAGAGCCCTGGCAAAGATCCGCCGGAAGGTCCTTAAAATGTGGTCCGGGTTGTCAGGATTGAGAAAATCGATGCTCAACAGGGTCTTCTCCATGTGGGCGTACATCTGCTCCAGCTCGCTGATCTCGGCTAACCTGTTTGAACCGGCCTCTGGAGAGGGGGTGCTGCCAAGGGCCTTTGAGATCTCATACAGGCAGATGCCGAGGGAGTGGGAGAGATTCATGGAGGGGTAGGCATCGCTGGTGGGAATGGTGACAAAGTGCTGGCAGAGGGAGAGTTCCGGGGTTGTCAGGCCGCTGTCCTCCCTTCCCAGGACCAGGGCGCATTTAAGGGTTTCGTCCATGTGGGCGATTCTCCTCCCCGCCGTTTCCGGGGTGAAAAAGTCCCTTCGATACTTGCCAAACCGCCTGGTGGTTCCAAAGGCCGTGTGGCACCCCTCCAGGGCGGATGTCAGATCCCTGTGCACCTGGGCCTTCTCAAGAATTGGATAGGCCTTTAAGGCCATCTTTTTTGCATCCATTGACAGGTAATCGTCGCAGGGATTGACCAGCTTTAAACGGGCAAAGCCGAAGTTCATCATGGCCCGGCACACCGCGCCGATGTTCATGGGGCCCTGGGGGGCCACAAGGATGATTGTCATGTTTTCAGGTTTCATACAGAGTTCCTGTTTTTTTTCAAGACATGCTCGTAAACGTGGGTCGGGCTTGGTGATAACATCGGCCGCTGCCAGCAGGTGTCAAAGCCGTGGTGCTTGAGAATCGCAATGCCTCTGTCCATGTTTTGGCCGATATTGTCAACTCCGTGGGAATCATCTCCGGGGACCACGGGAATGTCAAGGGCTTTTGCCTGCCTGAGGATCTCTTTTGAGATATAGGGCTCGTCGGCCCCCTTTAAAAGGGCCCTCAAGTTGAAATCCATGACCAGGTTTTTCCTGCCGATGAGGGCCAGGTTCCTTGCGATTCTATCCTGGATTTCCCGCTGTTGTATTCTTGTCTTGTAATGGGGATCAAACAGCCGCACAAGGTCAAAGTGCCCCACAACTGCTGGTTCAAGAAGGCTTATCATCTCATGCTGCAGGTCAAAGTAGTCGCAGTACATGGCATCGATCCCCCCTGCCGCTGCTGCGGCCCTTTCATAGTGAGCCTTTGAAAAATCGAAGCAGAGGCCGTTGACATGGTGGACGGAACCCACGATGTAGTCGGGGCGGCACTGGTTGATAAGTTTTGAAACAAAGGGGAAATACCCCGGACAGGTCTCTGTTTCAACACCCATGAGCAGGGTGATGCGGGAGGCGTATTTCTCCTTGAGGCGCCGGCATTCCGCCGTGTAGTCGAGAAACCGGCTAAAGAGCCTTTGGGCTGACAAGCCCGCTTCCACCTCATCGGGGTACCGGAAGGTGTCGTTTACCGGGGGCATATGTTCCGTGATGCCCACCCAGGAGAACCCCAGGGCAATGTACTGCCTGATGATATCTTCCAGGCTGTCTGCTGCGTGGAGGCAGAACTGGCCGCTGTGACCGCCGTGGACTGAAACGTATTTTTCCATTGTGCTCCTCTGATTCCTTGACATAAAGCCTCCTCTCAACCAAAGCTCATATAAACGGCCATGAGCAGCGTGCTCACAACAAAGATAAAAAGTCGAATTAGAGGCAGCCGATCCGGGTTTTGCCCGTAGCGGTTTTGTGATGTATCTGGCCCAATCACAATCTCTGGATGATGTAGAGAAATGTGGGAAATCGGCTTATGGTTTTCAACCGGTTGAACTTGAACAGTTTTTCCCTGGAGGGCTTGCCAACGGCCAGGGGGGAGAGGTAGATGCACCCCTTGGGATGAAGCGTTGCCGTGCCCTGGCGTGCCAGCCGGCAAAACGTCTCTGTGTGGCCTTTTGGCAGGGTGTCGTCCATGAGAAAGTTGGATGTTATTTCGATGTTTTCATATTGTCCGTTGATGTCGCGGATTGCCCGGAAGGCCTGCCTGATTTTCTTTTCCGTCAGGGGCTTGCCGATGAGATCCAGGGTCTTTTGGTCTGCCGATTCCAGGCCTATATTGATATAGGTGGAAAAATCCAGGTCATTGAGCTTTTCAAAAAGGTCGGCATCCGCGTTGAGCAGGGAGTCCACACTTCCAAAGAGAAACAGGTGACTGCCCTTCATGTACGACTCTGAAAAATTAAATTCCCGATGGGCCTCTGCTGCGGCAAAAAGAATCAGCTCCTTGCCGGCGTTGAGGGCATCGTGCTGGCCGAGAAACAGTGAGTTGTAGTTGATGATGTCCCGGCCGTAGAGACTTTTCAGCCGGAGGATCTGTTCTCTGATCTCTGTTCTGGACTTCTCCTTGAAATCCTCTCCTGTCTTGACCCGGCAGAACCGGCAGCTGTAAAGGCAGCCCGTGGAGATGTTCAGGGGAATCACATCGTAGTCAACATGCCTGGCATCCGGGGGGAGCACGGTAACCCGCTCCCTCTGGCTGGGAAAAAGCGCCGCTCCCTTCTGCTGCAAGGCCTCCGGGGAAACCGATGCTGTCCGGTCGAGAAATCGTTTCACCCCTTCTTCCGCCCCTTTGGCAGAATTACATATCGATTGGATCGTGTGGTGCCATGAAGAGACAATGGTCTCCACCGCCTCGGTTTGAAAGGGGGCTCCCCCCAGAACAGAGTTGGTGGGGTATTGAAGATTGGGCAGGTAGTATTCGCCGATGGCCTCGAAAACCCCGGTGTACCCGCCGGAGGAGTAGTAGGTCCAGTCGTTTCCCATGGTTCGCTTGAGCCACTCCTGGGGGTGAATCCAGCTGGCTGTTTTGCCCCTGGCCCGGACGATCTCATGGTTGAGATTGAACTGGAAAACAGCGGTTTCTGTTTCAATTTCCGAGTAAACACCGTATTTGACAGGATAGCTGATCTTTGTGTATTGGTCTGTTCCTGGTGCCTTGATTCTTATTTTTAAGCCGTCTTGTTTAAAACCCGCTTCCATGGTCCGCCTTGTTCTGCTGTTCTGGTTAGCCTCATTGGTCAAGGATGCCATTGTTCCGCTCTGTTTTGCAAGTTTTTTTTGGCGGTAACAGGGATCCTTGCCCCGTTTTGCCCAGAAACAATCAAAACTAAAATTGCCGATTTTTCTTGATAATTGTATGAATTAATGTATTTTAACAGTAAGCATTATTTTCGGATCCGGGCCTTGTTCTGCCCGAAGAGGGACAGCTCCGAAAGTTCAGTATCTTACTTTTAAAATTAATCATAGGAAATTCGTTATGAACTGGGATTGGGATAAGCTTAGGGAAAAGCAGGAGCAGTATGAGAAGAAGCATTCCACAGGCGGCGGGGGGATGCCCACGCCTCCGAATTTGGACGAGTTGCTGAAAAAGTTTAAGAACTTCAGGTTTCCCGGTGGAATCCTTGTGCTGATCGTTCTTTTTTTTCTCTTTTTCGGCACTTCGCTTTTTTTCACCGTGGACGTGGACGAGATCGGTGTTGTGCAGCGGTTTGGCAAATATGACCGCATCACCCAGCCGGGGCTGAACTTCAAGTTTCCCGCGGGGATTGAAAAGGTGACCAAGGTCAAGATCAAGAGGGTATTCAAGGAGGAGTTCGGGTTCAAAACCCTTACAGGATCCAGCAACACCCTGTTTGCCGATGACAATGCCGATGTGGGGGCGGCTCTGATGCTCACCGGTGACCTCAATGTGGCCATTGTCCCCTGGATTGTCCAGTACAGGATCTCGGATCCGTACAACTACCTGTTCAAGGTGAAGAATGTCACCACCATTCTCCGGGATCTCACCGAGGCTACCATGAGAACCGTTGTGGGAGACCGGAGCATCAACGAGGTTATCAGCAAGCGGAACGAGATTGCCGTCGAAGCCGCACAGCGGCTGCAGAGCGAGCTGACCGAGGCCGAAACCGGTATTCACGTCGTTACCATTGAGATGAAGAAGACCAATGTGCCGGAGCCGGTACAGCCTTCCTTCAACGAGGTCAACGAAGCGATCCAGGAAAAAGAGCAGCAGATTTACAGGGCAAAAGAGGATTACAACAAGGCCGTGCCGGCTGCCAGGGGTGAGGCAAGAAGGGTTGTCAAGGCCGCCGAAGGGTACGCCCTCAAACGGATAAACCGGGCACAGGGTGATGCGGCAAGGTTCTCCAATGTTTACAACGAGTATGCCAAGGCAAAGGATGTTACCAAACGGCGGTTTTACCTGGAAACCATGGCCGAGGTTCTGCCGAAAATCGGGAGAAAATTTATCATCGATTCGGACCAGAAGAATCTGCTTCCATTTTTAAATATGCAGGGCGGGGCAGCGCCTCTCCCTTCTGTGAAAGGTGAAGGTGTTTCAAAATGAAAAAATATCAGGGAATAATCATTGGGGTGGTGGTACTGGCGGTGTTTGTTTTGTTCAACTCCGCCTATGTTGTTGACGAGACGGAGCAGGTGGTGATCACCCAGTTTGGAGAGGTGATGAGTACCCCTGTGACAACCCCGGGGCTCAATTTCAGGGTCCCGTTTATTCAGAGGGCAAACTACTTTCCAAAGAACCTCCAGGCGTGGGACGGCGACCCCGGTCAGGTGCCCACAAAGGACAAGACCTATATCTGGGTGGACATCTTTGCCCGTTGGAAGATCGTCGACCCTGTGAAATATTTTCAGACCGTGGGCAATATGATGTCGGCCTTGAGCCGCCTGGACGATATCATCGACTCGTCCATGCGTAACAAGGTGACATCCTACCGCCTTGTGGAGAGTGTCCGGAACAGTGACAGGCCCATGGACACCTTCAAAAGCCTTGACGAAGATGACGAGGACAAGCTCTCCCAGTACCGCATCGATGTGGGCAGGAGCAAGATCACCCAGAAGATCATGGCCCAGGCCCAGCCCAAGGTGAGCAAGTTCGGTATTGAGCTGGTGGATATCAAGCTCAAGCGGATCAACTACGTTGCCAAGGTGAGAAAAGCCGTCTACGGCCGGATGATTGCCGAGAGAAAACAGATAGCCGAGAAACACCGTTCCGAGGGCCGGGGAGAGGCCAGCAACATTCGCGGCGACAAGGAAAAGGAGCTCAATTTCATCGAGTCCAATGCCTACAAGACCGCCCAGGAGATCCAGGGAGAGGCCGATGCCCAGGCTACTGCCATCTATGCCGGCGCCTATGGCGTGGATGCGGAATTTTATTCGTTTTTCAAGACCCTGGATGTGTACAAAGAGACCATGGACAAGGAGAGCACCCTTGTATTGTCAACGGACTCCGATTTCATGCGATTTTTAAAGGGAATAGAAAAATAGGAGAAGGACAGGCTGCCCACCACCGGGTGGTCAACCTGTTTTTTTGAGTGGCGGGGGCAGATGGAATATCTGCCCCCGCCGGTTATTTGGGGGGGCTGCCTATTTACCCTTGCGTCTCTGATGCCTTGTTTTTGCAAGGAGTTTTCTGTGTTTATGCTTTCTCATCTTCTTTCTTCTTTTCTTTATAACACTGCCCAAAAAATCACCTCCCTTTCTAAGATTTTTATCTGTTGCGATAATAGTAATATTAATTTATACCACAGGGCTCGGGGAGAAGTCCATTGTTTTTTCAATAATTTAACATCGCAGGTGTGGACAGTGGACAGTGGGTAGTGGGGAGTGGGTAGTGGGGAGTGGGTAGTGGGTAGTGGGTAGTGGGTAGTGGGGAGTGGGTAGTGGGTAGTGGGGAGTGGGTAGTGGGGAGTGGGGAGTGGGTAGTGGGGAG
>JAWOGI010000379.1:0-3705 GCA_046496975.1 Desulfobacteraceae bacterium
CAGCTGTTTAGAGCATCCATGCTCACAGCTACCGCTCAAAACCGCTACGGACAAAACCCGGATCGGCTGCCTCTAATTCGACTTTCTCTCTTTGTTGTGTCCGCAAGGACATGGGGGGTTTATATGAAAAAACTACTGGTACTGGGTGTGGGCAACACCCTTTTGATGGATGAGGGGATAGGTGTCCATGCCGTTCATGAACTGCTGAAAGAACAGTGGCCCCAAACCGTTGATTTCATCGACGGCGGAACCTTTACCCAGGATATCTTTTACCTGTTCCAGGAATATGAAAAGGTCCTTGTCCTGGACATAGTCAGGGCCGGCAAGGCGGCGGGCACCATGTACGACCTCCGGGAAGAGGAGCTGAGAAAGGATGAGAAACAGCCCCTCTCCCTCCACGACATCGACCTGCTCGACTCCCTTGACATGGCAGCCCTCAAGGGGAACAAACCGGAGCTGTTCTTTCTTGGCATCGAGCCGGAAACCATCGACTGGGGGATGGAACTGACCCCTGCCCTCCAGGAACGGTATCCTGAATTTCTCAAGGTCATACGTAAAAAAATTGCATTTCTCATGGAAGGATAGATGAACACATTTAAGGGAAAAATCCAGGAAAATCTTGAAAACCGCATTGTTGAAAAGCTTGCCTTTGAATGGGACAAAAACCACTGGGACCTGGAAAAGAGAAATCCCAGGTTTGCCAAAATGATCCAGCAGCCGGGAATCGTCCTCTCGGACATGACGTCAACCCTTGGCCTCTGGGATCAGGCGGCAAAGGAGATCAGGCTCAGCAAAGAGCTTGTTTTAAACGGCAGGTGGGACTCCATCTGCGAGGTGTTACGCCATGAAATGGCCCACCAGCTGGCCGCAGCCCTTCCCGGCGGGAAAGATGAAAGGCCCCACGGCCCTGTTTTTATAGAGTGCTGCCGGGCCCTGGGGGCCAACCCCAAGGCTTCGGGGACCTACCAGACTCTGGAACAGAGGATTTTGCACAACAGCGGCGATGAAGACGACAGGATCATGGTCAAGGTAAAAAAACTGATGAGCCTTGCCTCGTCGGAAAACCGGCATGAAGCGGAAAGGGCCGCGGCAAAGGCCAATCAGCTCATCTCCCGATACAATATCGATATCATCGAAAACGATAAAACCAGAGAATTTGAATCCATTGTCATCACCCCTCCGAAAATAAAAAGAACCCAGGCCGAAAAACTGGCCGCAATAATCCTGCAAGACCACTATTTTGTCAAAACCGTGTGGACAAGTGCCTATCTCCCGGAAAAAGAGCGAATGGGAAAGGTGCTGGAAATCAGCGGCACCCTCTCCAATGTAAAAATCGCCGATTATGTTTTCCACTATATTCTCACCTATGCTGAAAAATGCTGGCACGATTACAAGAAAGAGAACCCCTCCTGCCGTAGCAGATCGGGGTTCATGGCAGGGGTGGTCAACGGCTTTTCCCAAAAACTTGATCAGCAGAACGCCGCCTGTGAAGCACAGCAGAAACATGCCGGTAACCATATGGAAACTGCCCCTGTAAAGGTTGAAGACGCAAAACTCTCCCAGTACTACCACCACCGTTACCCCAGTATCTCCACCTCAACCATTCGCTGCAGTTCATCAAGCCAGGCAGCCTACCGGTCGGGCGAAAGCCAGGGAAAACAGCTCACCATTTCCAGGGGGATCGATTCCAGGGGGGAAAACAGGGGCCGGCTCATCGAATAGACATTCTCGTCCGGG
Source organism: Desulfobacteraceae bacterium (assembly GCA_046496975.1). GTDB lineage: Bacteria > Desulfobacterota > Desulfobacteria > Desulfobacterales > Desulfobacteraceae > DATFJZ01. The sequence goes on from JAWOGI010000379.1 coordinate 1,738, forward strand.
ACTTGCAGGATCATCCCCCGGCTCTCTTTTCAAAAAAAAAACCAGCTTGACATCAACAGCAGGTATTGTATACTACACATACGAAATTCAGTAGCTTCACGCTTTTCTGCAAAGAGCTTCTCCAGCGCTGTATTGATATCGCCTTTGCTCCTTTTTTTCTGAAATCAAACCGCATGTATGACAAGGCCTAAAGCCGCTGTGCATTCAAACAGATCCTGTTTTTCGCAACCACCCGGACCGGGATCAATGGGGTTCCCAACGGTTCCCCTTGGAACACAGACCATGCAACCAATTTGGCCGGAGTTATGATCAAAACCCTGCCACATATCACCAACCCTTAACTGAAAAAGGAGGATTACCATGCATCTGACACAAGGAGATCTTTTCTGGGGAATGGACAGCGATTTCACCAAAGAGGTGATGAACGAAACAGAAAAAACAACCTTTGACGAAAAGAGCATCATGTTCAATAAGGGAGACGATGCCTCCCATTTCTTTGTCCTGCTCAACGGCAGGGTAAAACTCACCATTGGCAACGAAGGCCCGGTGGTCTACATTGCAAAGGATGCCGGGGACGTTATCGGGTGGTCCTCTCTGGTGGGCAGGGAGACCTATTCGGCCACGGCACAATGCGTAGAACCGGTAACGGCCATAAAAATCAACAGGGACAATTTTCTTAAACAGCTTCAGCAATACCCTGAAAGCGAATGCCTGCTCTACAAGCGGCTTGCCACCATGCTTGGCAAACGGTTAACCACCCTCTATCCAACCATGGCCTAGCCTCGGAAAAGGCTTTTCCGTGACGCCCCCTGGCCGGAGAGTGAAAGCCCCCCAAAAGGTCTCTTTGCTTTTCCTTTCCGGACAGGGCCGCCACACCATTGGGGATCACTCGGCTGAGACGGTGTTGACAAGGGTGCCAATGGCCTCGATGCTTGTTTCCACAACATCCCCGGGCTTTAAAAAAACCGGGGGGGTTCTGGTAAATCCGACCCCGCTGGGAGTGCCTGTCAGGATCACCGTTCCCGGCAGCAGGGTGGTGCTCTGGGAGAGAAAGGCCACCAGCTGGGAAACGGAAAATATCATATCCGAGGTAAAACTCTTCTGCATGGTTTCATGGTTCAGCCGGCACTGGATCGCCAGGCCATTGGGATCGTTCACCTCATCTGCCGTTACAATCCAGGGTCCCAGGGGGCAGAAGGTATCAAAGCTCTTCCCCCTGACCCACTGCCCTCCTCCGGCGTGTTTCTGCCACCGTCTGGCTGACACATCATTGGCGCAGGTATACCCGAATATGTAATCAACGGCATTGTCCATTTCAACGTTTTTCGCCTTTTTCTTTATCACCACGGCAAGCTCTGCCTCGTAATCAACCTCCGGCCCCCTGGTGCAGGCGGCGGGAAGTTCTATGCTGGTGTCCGGGCCCGTCACCGCTGCAGGGTTTTTCATGAAAACCACGGGATATTCAGGAAGTGGCGTTCCGGTTTCTTTTGCGTGCAGGGTGTAGTTCAGTCCGATGCAGAAAACAGCAGGGGGCAAAAGCGGGGCCATCAGCCTGTTCACCTGAACCCGCTGGTCCGTCACACTGAAATCACCAAAAAGATCGCCGCTTATCAGCGATGCCGTTCCTTCCCTGAAATCACATCCTGTGTGAATCCTGCCATTGTCGTCTGTAAATCGTATAATCTTCATTTTCAGGCGTCCTCGTTTTTTATTTTAGAATTTATCCACAGAATGATATAGCATGCTACCGGTTTGACCTCAAGCAATGATTGCCCGGCCCAGCAATTCTAATTTTGACAGAAGACAACGGGGTCAGGCCTGCGTTATTGTCATTATCTACGGCGTTTTTGGGATTATATTGGATAGGAAAGATAATGACAATAACGCAGGCCTGACCCCTCACAGGAAATGCTTAAGGCCATAATTAGAATTGCTGCCCTTTCAAGATTAATCTTGAAAAATTCCTGC
>JAWOGI010000384.1:0-5186 GCA_046496975.1 Desulfobacteraceae bacterium
AAAAAGGGGATATCCCTGGTCCGGTACGGTTCCCCCCTTTCCGGCAAAAGCACTCCCCGGACCCTGGAAATTGAAATCGTTCCGGGCATTCCCGCCCTCTCGGCCGGCGCCTCGATTCTCGGAGCGCCCCTGACCCACGATTTTGCCGCCATCAGTCTCAGTGACCTGCTTACCCCGTGGGAAACCATCGAAAAAAGGCTGGCAGCCGCGGCATCGGCCGATTTTGTCATTGCTTTGTACAATCCCAAAAGCAGGAAAAGAGACTGGCAGCTCTCCCGGGCCCGGGAGATCATCATGGAGCACCGCAGCGGTGACACCTGTGTGGGCATTGTCACCTCGGCCATGCGGGAGAACCAGCAGGTCACCGTGGTTCCGTTGCGGGAACTGGACCAGGCAGAGGTGGGCATGCAGACCATCGTTTTCATCGGCAACACCGCCTCGGTCGCCTACCTTGGATTCATGTACACCCCCAGGGGATATTCAGGCAAATACAATTTTTAACAGCCATTGCAAAACAAGCCCGACAGGTTGTTGCTGCATTTTTCACAAATTACTGATTTTTTAAAGGAGGCCATACCATGAAGGGATACGTTCAGATCTACACGGGAAACGGAAAAGGAAAAACAACGGCGGCCCTCGGTCTTTCCCTCAGGGCAGCCGGTGCAGGACTCAAGGTGTTCATCGCCCAGTTCCTCAAACAGGGGGACTACTCAGAAATAAAGGCCCTGGAAAAATTCAAGGATCAGATCACCATTGAGCAGTACGGCCTTGGACGTTTTGTCCAGGGTAAACCCTCCAGAGAGGATGTCGAAGCCGGAGTAAGAGGGTACAACCGGCTGGTGGAGATCCTTGACAGAGGAGAGCACGACCTGGTAGTGGTGGAAGAGGGAAATGTCGCCGTAATGTGCCAACTCATCTCGGAACAGGACCTGATGGACCTTGTCCGGAAAAAACCCGACCATGTGGAACTTGTCATCACCGGCCGGGGGGCCACTCCGGCTGTCATGGAGATGGCCGATCTTATCACCGAGATGTGTGAGGTAAAGCACTACTTCAGCCAGGGCGTCACCGCCCGGAAGGGGATTGAAAAATAATATGGCCGCCATGGACACAAGCAACAGCAAACGGCGCTGCCTGGCCGTGTTCGGGACCGGTTCCGATGTGGGCAAGAGTGTTGTGGCCGCAGCCATCTGCCGGGTCCTTGCGGACATGGGGGAAAACGTCGCCCCGTTCAAATCCCAGAACATGTCCAACAATTCAGGCATAACACCGGACGGACTGGAGATGGGCCGTGCCCAGATCGTCCAGGCCGAGGCGGCACGGATCGCCCCCCATGTGGACATGAACCCGGTACTGCTGAAACCCACCGGAGAGATGGGCTCCCAGGTGGTTTTAAACGGCCGGGCCTTTGAAAACAGCACGGCCGTGGATTACCACAACAAGAAAGAACACTATTTCAAGGAGGGGTGCAACGCCTATGACCGGCTTGAAAAGCGGTATGACACCATCGTCATGGAAGGTGCCGGCTCCTGCGCCGAGGTCAATCTGATGGCCTCGGACATTGTCAATTTCCCCATGGCCGAATACGCCGGCGCCGATGTGGTACTGGTGGCGGACATCCACAGGGGAGGAGTTTTCGCTCAGATCGTAGGCACCCTGGCGTGTCTCCCCCGAAAATACAGGGAGATGGTAAAGGGGTTTATCATCAACCGCTTCAGGGGGGATATCACCCTGTTCAACGACGGTGTGGAATGGCTGGAGAACAGAACCGGAAAAAAGGTATTCGGGGTGCTGCCCTGGTACACCCACTTCCGTGTCGATGCCGAGGATTCCGTTGAAATTGAGGCCGGCACCCTCCCCGCTTCCCTGGATTCTGCCAAACCGGCCGTTGCCGTGATCAGGCTTCCCCACATATCCAATTTCACCGATTTCCATCCCCTCTCGGCCATCAACGGCCTTGACCTGGCCTTTGTTGACAAACCCTGTGATTTGTCCAGATTCAATGCCGTGATTCTGCCGGGCTCCAAAAACACCCGGGCCGATCTGGCCTGGATTAAAAAGAGCGGCTGGGCGGAGAGGATAAAACACCATGCAGCATCCGGGGGTCATCTCCTGGGCATCTGCGGGGGGTTCCAGATGCTGGGGCTCTCCATTGACGACCCCGCAGGCATCGAGGATCTCCAGGGCACAACCGAGGGGCTGGGGCTCTTGAATGTCAGGACAACCATTGAAGCGGAAAAGACAACCACCCGGAGCAGTTTCACGTGGAACACCATCCAGGGCCAGGGGTACGAGATCCACATGGGAAGGACAGAGCGGTTGTCCGGCGCCCCCATGTGCCGGGTGACCCGGCGGAACCAGGACCGGCAGGAAGATTGGGATGGATGCACCACACATGACCGTCACATCCTTGGCACCTACATGCACGGTTTTTTTGACACCCCGGCCATTGCCATGCAATGGCTCTCGTCCATTGGGGCCGGTGAAACAAGCGGGCTGACCATGGAGAGCCTGCCGGACAAAGAGCGGGATTATGACCTGCTGAAAACGCATTTCGAGCAGCATGTTAATGTGGAAGCCCTGCTGGCAGAAACAAAAAGTTGATGGCACAAAAATTGCTTTTTATAATCCTTGCGATGGTAAAAAGAGGACTTGGTCATAGGGTGGGGTCACCTTTTCGTTATTAAGATTATCGTGTGCTTTATGGTTTAACTGTGCTGTTCTGTCCGATAACGTCAATAACAAAAGCATGACCCCGTTGGCCCGCCGAATATGACAAGTGGCCGATGTTATGACCAAGGCGGACAAACCGGGAACACCGAATTCAGGATCGCTATGGAACCGAAACCAGAAAACCAAAGCGGGGCATTTGACCCTTTTAATGAGGATGTTTTTTCCTGCCCCTTTGAGCTGAAACGGGAAAGATGGTCGGTTCCCTGGTCCGACCTCATGATGACCATGTTTATTTTTTTTGTTGTCATGTATGTCTACCAGACAGGCAACCGCAAGCTTGAGTTCGGGTCCGGTCCCGGTAACAGCCAAATTTCCCAGGCAGGAACAGACAGTATCGTTAATGCCAACGTCAAAAGCCAGCCGTCGGATATATATGACCGGACAAAGGCCGCCTTTCAGGACACATTTGTTGACAACACCACAACGGTGGATCTGGTTGAAGACAAATCCGTAAGAATCTCCCTTGCCGGGGACCTGCTCTTTGATACCGGGATCGCCGCTCTAAAGCCCGAGGCGATGTGGAGCCTTGACCAGGTGGCAAAGATCATCCGGGAAAACGGATTTATCGTCAACGTGGTGGGTCACACCGATGCCACACCGACCTATTCGAAACGATACCCGACCAACTGGGAGCTTTCAACGGCAAGGGCCTGTAATGTGGCACGGTACCTCATCGAAAAGTGGGAGATTCCCGGCAGTCGTTTTTTTGTAAGCGGCCATGCCTGGCATCAGCCGGTTTTACCCAACAACACCCCGCAGAGGCGTTCTTTGAACAGGAGGGTTGAAATTGTGCTGATGAAAAACAAACCGTATTCAGACAAAGAAACCTCATTTAAATAAGGGGTTGGCCGAAGTTATAATCAAGGCAAATTCTTAAAAGGAAATCAAAAAATGGGTGATTTTGAGAACCAGTCAATTTGGGACCATGCCAGCAAAAACATCATCGGCCTTGTGATCTGCGGGTCCGTTTTTACTGCAGGCTTTTTCATCCACGGAAATGCCGCCGTTTACCTGAACCTCTCCGGTTTTGTCATCGTGATGGGCGGCACCCTTGGTGCGACATTTTTAAGTTTCAGGGCAGAACGACTTGTTATTCTGGCAAAGGTTTTAAAGGCCGCCTACACAAAACCCCTGAGAAACCCCGACGATATGGTTGAAATGATGGTGGATCTTTCTGTTAAAAAAAAGCTTCGAGGCCTTCTCTCCCTGCAGATGGATGAAGAAGAGACCGCCATTCTGTTTTTACGCCAGGCCGTTGGATTTCTCGTGGATGGCTGTTCCATGGAACAGATCAGAGAATTTTTGAACGCTGAGATGTATTTCTTTAAAATGAGGAGGGATGAAACCTGCCGTGTGCTCCAGGCAATGGCTGAAATTGCACCGGCCTTCGGAGTTGTGGGCAGTGTTGTGGGACTTGTCGGCATGCTTTCGGGAATGGGAAATTCCACTGTTATTATGTCAACCATACCCGTGGCCCTCACCTCAACCCTGTACGGGATTGTTCTGTCCAATTTCTTTCTTTACCCTTTTATCGCCAATATAAGGGAAAGGACCGTCCAGGAGCTTTTTTTACAGAAAATAATCTCAGAAGGGATGACAGCCATTGCAGGGGATATACATCCCAGAATGGTGGAGAGAAAATTAAAGGCATACCTCACCCCTTCTGCCCGAAAAGACGACCTGATCTCCCTGGCAAAGATAAAAGAGCAATTAGAAAAAAAAGTAGGAGATCAGCCGGCCGACCTCACCGAAGAGATGGAAAATTAGAGCTTGGTCATAACAACGGCCACTCGCCAGATTTGGCGGGCCAACGAAGTCATGGCCCACCCCACAACATAAGCCAAAAAAACAAAAACGGTAAACAGATGAAAAAGAGAAGCACACTGGTCATTGGCGGATGCAGAAGCGGCAAGAGCAGGTACGCCCTGGAGCTGGCAAATCAGACGGCGGACAACAACAAAATTTTCATGGCGACCTCTGTTCCAAGGGATACTGAAATGAAAAAAAGGGTGACAAAACACCGGGCAGAAAGGGGGGACTCCTGGCAAACCGAAGAGATCCCCGTAGATATTCCCCGGGCCATGGAGAGACTGGGCAAATTGTCCGGGGTGATTCTTGTGGATTGCCTCACCCTCTGGACCTCCAACCTTCTCGCCGAAGGATACGAAGAAGAGGAGATCGGGCAATGGATAACCCGCCTGCAAACAGCCGTTGAGACTGCCCGCTGCCCTGTCATCCTGGTTTCCAACGAAGTGGGCACAGGCATTGTTCCGGAAAACAGCCTGGCAAGGCAGTTCCGGGACATGGCAGGCCTCGTCAACCAGAGCCTGGCATCATCGGTAACATCGGTGGTCTGGACAGTGGCCGGCATCCCCGTGACCATCAAGGCCTGAGCCGAGCAGTAAACAGTCATGTGAGGGGTCAGGCCTGCGTTATTGTCGCTATCTTCCCTA
>JAWOGI010000074.1:0-13301 GCA_046496975.1 Desulfobacteraceae bacterium
GGGCCAGTAAAAAAGCACCTTGTCGGGAACGTTGCTCAACCCCTCCAGCAGATCACCGACAAACCCCCTGTACAAGGTCAGCACAAAAGTCTCACCCAGCCCATCTGCCAGCCGGGTCTTTACCTTTCCCTTTTCGGGCACCCTCAAAAAAACAGCCGCCGCCGTTCTCATCGTTATCCATCACCTCTCTGGGCCTTGATCATACCAAGGAGGAAGCCACGACCCTGCAAATGTGGCCGAAGTCATGATCGCCCCCCTCTTTGAAACAGATGGCCTGCAGATCATCTGGCATGGCACTGGGAACAGCTTGTCGGTCCGTAACTTTCCCCGGCCTTTTTCTTGTCCCGGTGGCACTGTATGCACGATCGGTACATGACCTGTTTTTTCTTGAGGGTTCCTTCTGCTTTCAGGCGATCTATGCTGCCTTTCTCCATGGGAAAAATCGAGTGACAGACAGTGCACTCCTCCAGGGCGTTCTGGTGAAGGCTGTGGGGAAAAGAAATCATTCCCCTGCTGCCGCCGTTAAGCTCCATTTTTTCAGCCCCTTTTTTTTCAGCGGCGACAACAAAAGAAGCTGCTGCTGTAAAAAGGCATACCAAAAAGATTATCACAACTGTTTTAACCTGCATAAGCATCTCCCTGAATGTTAGTTTTGTATTTTCTGCAAATAAGCTCAGGCCCGGACTCTCCCCCCGCCCTTCACAAAGCAGGAAGAGAAACCCGGGCCTCATCCTTCGGCATCATCTCATAAAAACGCAAATCTGTGCAACAACTAAAACATCAATCCAGGATTTCCATTAAAAAGTGATGATTTCAAAACCGTCCTGCCTGTACGTTGCCATGGCAGGGTGACCTGTCATGTCGTCCAAAAGCGTTAGATTCTGTTTTTTTGCCGCTTCCAGGGTGCCAAGCTTGTGGGAACAGGCCTTGCACGCCCCTGCCACCAGTCCCTGGTCAAGGACCTTTTTCCAGAGGCTGTTCAAGGGATTTTCGCTCTTGACAAGATCTGGAATAAGTTTAACACTGGCGCCTTCCATAATGATCTGAGCTTCGTTTTCCTTTGCCTTCATATCCAGGGCATTTAACAATACATGGACGAAACAGATGGGATCTCCATTGAATACAAACAGAGCAAATTTTTTCATGGTCCTCCTTATTTTTAGGAAAATTCAAGATTCACGCCCGTTGACAGGGCCGAAAATGTGACATGGTATAAAAACATACAATTTCCGTGCCATAAGAGAAGAGAAAAGAAGAGAAGAGCCCAGCCGGTTCTGGGATGGAAACACCAGCCCGGTTGCCGTTTCAAGGCATACCACTCTGTTCAGAAAAGGGGAAAACAGTAAAAATAGGGCCTGCTGCCCGACCTGTCCCGGAGGGTCTGCAGCAGACAACAGGGCTAAGGAGGAAGCCCTGTCGTCTGTGGAACAGAACATTTTGCAGCAGGCTTTTGGTTTACCGGTTCAGCATCAGGGTCACGGTTTTCCATGATGGATGAAGGACCTCACCGGTCATTGATCAAATGTTGTCACGATTAAACCTTTACGCAACACCCTCTCTTTCAAGCCTAAAGGCCATGGGGTATCAGGCCATCTCTCTCCTGTCGGACATATCCACCAGAACCCTTTCCCTGGCCTTGTCAATGCCAAGCTCCTTGCGTTTTTTGTCAATGTGGGCGATCATCTTTTCGGCAATCCGAAGAGGATCCTTGTCAAAACCCCACTTGCCAAGCCCCTGCTTTTCCAGGCCGTCAAAGAGGAGATCGTGAAATTTGGTGTTCTCCACAATGGGAAAGGTCGTCCCGAAAACCGTGTAAACACCGGAAGCAACAACGTACTGCCCGATGGCAATGGCCTTTTCGCTCATGTATTCAGGTGCGGCGCCTGCCGCGGGCAGGCTGGCGATACTGTCTCCCAGCCCTCCCTGCTCGACCATGGCCGAGGCGGCAACGAGAATACGACTGTTGTCCACACAGGACCCCAGCCCCAGCACCGGGGGCATACCAACGGTTTCACACACCTCCTGGAGACCCGGGCCGGCAAAAACCGCCGCCTCTGGCACACAGAGGCCTGCCTTGGCAATGGCGATCTGGGCACACCCGGTGAGCAGCACCAGCACATCGTTTTTGATCAGCTCCTTTACCAGCTTTATGTGGGAATCGTCCTGTTTCGTTCTGGGGTTGGTACACCCCACAACCGCCGCAACCCCGCGGATTCTGCCGTTGATGATGTTCTCGTTCAACGGAGCGTATCCGCCCCGGAAGGCGCCGCCGAGCATGTACTGAATATACTCGTGGGAAAAACCGTGGATTCCCTGATTGACGGTCTTTGGAATCTCCACGGGCATGGATCGTCCCTTGAACCGTGTAATGGCCTTGAGAACAATTTCATCGGTACAGGCCGAGGCGTTGTGCTCATCAAACGCCACATGGGTGGCTCCCTCCATGTGGGCCCTTGTGTTGGTGGTGATCAAGGGGGTTTTGTAGCAGTCTGCAACAGCTGCAAGCCCCTGCTTGATGCACTGGATGTCCACAGCCATGGCATCCACGGCTCCTGTAACGAGAATCGCCTCGGTGGAAGAGAAATTACCCGCATGGGGCACCCCGTGGCGGGACATCATCTCGGCGCCGGAACAGCACATTCCCACCAGGTTGATTCCGCCGGCACCGGCATCCTTTGCCGCCTGAACAAGGGTGGGTTCATTCACCGAGACCAGCATGGATTCAAACAGGTTGGGCTCGTGACCGTGGATGATGATATTGACCATCTCCTTTTTCAGCACCCCCATGTTCACCCCCACATCGATGGGAGACGGGGTGCCAAAGAGGATGTCCGATATCTCCGTGCCGACCATGGAACCGCCCCAGCCATCTGACAGCGCCGTCCGGCTGGCCTGTTTGGTTATGTTCTCGTAGTGCTGATCAACGCCTATATGGGTGCGGTGCATCATCTCCATGATCTCCCGCATGGACCCCCTCGGCACGATACCGACTTTTCGCCAGGTTTCCAGGGTGGCTTTGGGAGCCCTTTTGGTAAAAGGAATCTCCCCTTCCACCTGGGTGTAAGTTCTCTCCAGCTCTCTGTACAGATCCATTGCGATCTCTTTCATTGAACGCTCGTCGGTTTCGATACCGATGGAGGCTGCCACATTGATCAGTTTCTCCTCGTCCTTGATCCGGTAATCCAGCACCTTGCCGTTGACCACATCCCGGAACAACTCCAGCATGGCCATTCCGTGGTCGGTGTGGGCTGCGGAGCCTGCCGCCACCGCCCTTGCAAAATTCCTTGCCATGATGGTGTCAATGGTGGCCCCGCACACCCCCACCTTTTTATAGGGATCCTTGGCATTGAGCCGGCAGGGCCCCATAAAACAATGCTTGCAGCAGGCAGAATCGGCCCCGATGGGGCAGGCCTTCATGTCCGCTGACCGGTCAAAATGGAGGGAGACACCGTCCTTTCTCGCCTTGACAATCATCTGCTGGGTGGAATCACATGCCGAACACTCAGCAGGATCCATCAGTTTTTTTTCAATCTTATCCTTTGCTGCCATTTTAAACCTCCTGCGTTGTTGGCTCCCCTGATCATCTGTTAGGGGGCGCCATTAATAAATCCCTAAACTTTCTGAACTGCCGGTTATCGGTAAACAGAAAGTAGAGTAAAATCCCTAATGCCTTTTCCAGCGAACTGAAAGAAACCCATGGCAAAGGGGCAAATCAAAAGAGTGATACGACACACTTCTGACAAAAGAAACAATCCTGTCTCGACAGCAGCAGTTCCAGGTTCCGTAACAGAGCATCAAGAGGTGCGCCATACCGTCCTTCATAAGAATGCCAACAGGCTTGTTAATATATTACAAGCAAAACATATACCACATCGTGGTATATCAAAAAAAACGCCGGGGTTTACTTCCTGATGAAATGTGGTACAATAAAATAATTGTCTTTTGACATCCACAAACCCGGATAAAAACCTTTGGCACAGGCAAACACAGTGCTCATGGAGAAACCCGATGGAATACATTTTCAGCCCTGAAGAGATCCTTGAAATGGCAATGCAGATCGAGATAAACGGTGCAACCTTCTACAGAACGGCCGCTGAAAAAGTCAGCAGCCAAGAGATACACGCCTTTCTCATCTTTCTTGCAGAAATGGAAGATTCCCACCAGAAAACCTTTGCAGCCATGCAGGAGGAACTCAAAAAAACAGACCCGGATGCCCTGATGGTAGACCCCGACGGAGAAGCACGTCTCTACTTGAAAGCCATGGCAGAGACCAAAATCTTCTTTCAAAAACAGATGCCCGGCGACCATATTGAAGAGATCCTGACATCGGCCATCAGCGCGGAGCAGGAATCCATTCTGTTTTACCTTGGTATGAAAGAGATGGTATACGATGCTGCAGACAAGCAGCGCATCGATGATATCATCAAAGAAGAAATGAGACATATCACCCTTTTATCACGAAAACTAACCCAGACCTCTCACTAACGGCCATGAGCCTAGGGCAAAACCCGAATCGGCTGCCGGCGCAACACAACTTTAATATAACCCCCTGCACCGGCCTGCCGGTCACAACCTGGACTCCGATTCCCGGGTTGACAACTCAACCGTCCAGGTAAACAATACACACGCCTGAAAGGCGAATTTACACTTTTTTATGGAGACAACTCCCATGCACGAATTAGATTACATATTCTCACCCCGGTCCGTGGCCGTGGTAGGCGCTTCCACCTCACCGGGCAAGGTGGGGTACGACATTTTTAAAAACATCCTCAAGGGCGAGTACACCGGAGTTCTCTACCCGGTCAACCCGGCGGCCAATTCCATCCTCTGCGTCAAGGCCTACCCGTCGATCAGTGATATCCCCGGCGAAGTGGACCTGGCCATGATCATCCTCCCTCCCAAGCTGGCCTTGAAGGCTGTCAAAGACTCCATTGACAAGGGAGTGGGCGGTATCATGATCGTCTCTGCCGGTTTCCGGGAGGTGGGTCCCGAAGGGCTGGCCGTGGAAAACGAAATTGTCGATGTCTGCCGCAAGGCAGGGGTCAGGCTTATCGGCCCCAACTGCCTCGGAGTGATTAACCCGGTTTCATCAACACGACTCAACGCCAGCTTTTCAACCAGAATGCCGGAAGTGGGAAACATTTCGTTTATCTCCCAGAGCGGCGCCCTGTGCACCTCGGTTTTGGATGTGGCAGCAGACCGGCAGTTCGGATTTTCAAAATTTATCTCCATTGGCAACAAGGCCGACGTGGACGAGCTGGATCTGCTCAAGTATCTCCACCGGGACCCGGACACCAAGGTGATCATCATGTACATCGAGGAGCTGCGCCGGGGACCCGAGTTCATTGAAACCGTCAAAGAGATCACCTCGGGCCCGACACGCACCCCGATCCTTGCCATCAAATCCGGCCGGACCGCTGCCGGTGCCCAGGCCGCCTCTTCCCATACCGGCTCCCTGGCCGGATCCGAAGGGGTATACGACGCGATTTTCAAACAGACAGGCATAATCCGGGTGGATTCCATCAACGATCTGTTCGATTTTGCCGGGGTCTTTACCTACAAGCAGGAGAGCCACCTTGGCAAAATCACCCGGAAACTCCCCGCAGGCAACCGGGTGGCCATTGTCACCAATGCCGGCGGACCCGGCATCGTTGCCACGGACACCACGGTCTCTTCCGGCCTGCAGCTGGCAGAACTCAACGATGAGACCATCGAAACCCTGGCAAGCTATCTGCCTGCCACAGCCAACCTGCACAACCCCGTTGACATCATCGGAGATGCCGCCCAGGAGCGTTATGAACACGCCCTCAGGGCCGTCATCCGGGACGAAGGCGTCGACGGCGCCGTGGTGATCCTCACTCCCCAGTCCATGACCAACGCCCTTGCCACGGCAGAGGCCGTTGCCAAGGTGGCCAAAACCTCCCACAAACCGATCCTCTTCTGCTTCATGGGAGTGGTGGACGTTTCCAAGGGAGTCCAGTACCTTCAGAAAAACGGATATCCGGTGTTCCGATTCCCGGAGAATGCCACCCGGGCCTTTGGGGTGCTGTACCGCTACTCCAGCTGGCTCAACCGCCAGCAGCTGGCCGAGTTTACCCTGAAACACGACACGGACAGGGCCTCCGACATCGTCCAGGAGTGCCTGGACAAGGGCAAAACCCACCTTGGGGAACTTGACGGCCTGGGCCTGCTGGAATGCTACGGATTTGATGTGCTGCCCACCAAGCTTGCCAAGGATGGGGCGTCTGCCAAAAAGATCGCCTCTGACATGGGATTTCCCGTTGTAATGAAAATCGTTTCCGAGCAAATCCTCCACAAGTCAGACGTTGGTGGAGTAAAAGTCAACATAGTGAATGAAGAAGAAGCGGCAAAGGCCTTTGAAACGATCATGGAGAGCGCTGCAGCCCATGTTCCCGACGCTGAACTGGACGGGGTGCTGATCCAGAAGATGGCCCCCTCGGGCAGGGAGGTGATCATGGGCGTGAACCGCTACCCTGTTTTCGGCCCCCTGATCGTGTTCGGCCTGGGAGGAATCTTTGTCGAGGTGTTCCAGGATGTCGAATTCAGACTTGCCCCCATCGGCAGGAACAACGCCAGGAGCATGATCCGGGGCATCAAGGGCTACAAGCTCCTCAACGGGTTCCGGGGCCAGGAAAAGGCGGACATCGAAAAACTGGAAAAACTACTGGTGGGGCTTTCAGACATGGCCATCAACCACCCGGAAATCCAGGAGATGGACATCAATCCCCTCCTGGCCCACTCTGAGGGCAAAGGCGCCACTGTGGCGGACTGCAGGATCATCCTGGAAAACACCCCCAACGGAACAGAGTAGGCAAACCGATGAATTGATCAAAACTACAACCGTTCACGGCATACGGCCAGGCTTGTGTTATTCTGCTGCAGATAACGCAAGCCTGACCCCTTTGGTTACGACTTCCATCGTCATGCCTTCCTGGTCAAAAAACTCTGGTATGCCCATTCAATGTTCATCACCACTCTCCTGTTAAAATGTTCAAAAGGCCTGCCCCGGGTAAACGGAACCCCCCTACCATAATAAACATGGCATCCTGGTCCAGGTTTTGCTGATATTATTAGTTCCAATGACTGCTTGATAAATGGGTTCAAAAACGCTGAAAGGAAAAGGATCAAAAAATGAGACTTGAAACAGCAACGTTTGCAGGAGGGTGTTTCTGGTGTATTGAAGCCGTTTTCGAAAATGCCAGGGGAGTTGTTGATGTGGTTTCAGGGTACACCGGCGGCACGGCAGCCGATCCCTCCTACGAGGAGGTGTCATCGGGAACGACAGGCCACTACGAAGCCGTGCAGATCCGGTTTGATCCTGAAAAAACAGACTACACACAACTTCTGGTTCTCTTTTTCAGACAGATCGACCCTACGGACGATTCCGGCTCGTTTGTTGACAGGGGACCCCAGTACAGATCTGCGATTTTTTACCACAACGAAGACCAGAAAAACAGAGCACTGGGTTTAATCGAGGAGATAGACAATTCCGGCCATTTCAGCGCTGCCGTTGCCACCCGGGTCATTGCCTTTGAAAAATTCTACACTGCCGAAGAGTTTCACCAGGAGTTCCACAAAAAGAACCCCGACGGATACGCCTTGTACAGGTTGCGGTCGGGCCGGGATCTGTACCTTGACAAAACATGGGGGAAAAAACAGTGAATAGAGATCATTCCTTTTCTTCTGGGATTTCGGTGGTGTTTTGCCACCACCCTTTTTTAATGTGGTTCTCCTTTTCCTGATTGGCAAGTTTTAAAAGCCTGTACCCTGAATCCAAAAGAATACCGTAAAGAACTCCGCAGGAAGGGTCTTCCCTGTGTTCATCACCGTCATGGGCAAGCTGGATCATTTTGCGTGCAATATCTATGGTACGCGCAATGTTTGTGTCACATTTTTTTTTCAGCATAATGTGAACTCTCACTTTAGGGTTTTAAGTGGCAAAGCCCATGGCAAACAACGCTTTCACCACAACTTCGATGTCCGGATTCTGTTGACAAAAACCTGGATCTGACCATTATGTCGGCCGAATCCACTGGTTCATTGCCGGTGTTATGATCAAGGCAAAACCCCGGACATCGATGAAGTGGCCGAAACCATTTAGGAACGCCAGAAATCGTGGAGGTTGCAGTAGGCTCTTGCAGTTACGTTTTCCGTGTCAATCAAAAATTTTGCCTCCGGAGCATCCCCTGGTTTCAAGAACCGCCTGTAAACAACATTGTCCGCGTTGAGCTCGATCCATTCAATATAATGCTTCTCCTCCATGGGATGGGCGACGCTGCCCACCTTGACCAGGCAGCCGCCGTCGATTTTCTCAATAACAGGCACATGCTTTTCCTTTGCCGCATCCACACTGTTTGCCACCACAAGGGTCATTGCCTGGTTGCAGCACTGGACAGGCGGTTTTTCAGCATGAAGGACCTCTACGATGTTACCGCATTTTTCGCATTTGTAGATACCGAGTTTTTCAGACATCATTGTTCTCCTTATTTTAAAAGATGTTAAACGTTCAGATCTTCACAACACTACAAACACAAACAAGCAAGTTACATGCCATAAACAAAACCGCTTTTTCTGGCCCAAAGAGTAACGGAAAAGCAGGCAGAACCGGTAAAAACCCCTGTTTGTGGTGCCCAGGGGCTGTCATTAAAAAAAAACAAACACATGTCTCATGGTACAAACATGTCTCAAACACATAACTGTGTCACCCCTCAGCCTTCGAAACAGGCGTGGAACCTGACAACTCTTGTTTCTTGTCTCTTGTCTCCTGGCACATAGTTTGCTGTTAAAATTTCCGTCAGAATCCTGACCAGAGGCTCTGCCCATCCGGTAAACGCCGGAAAGACCATCGTACCAGGGGTTTGGTGCTCTGTTTCTTTCAAAGGAATTTTTTTAAAGACAGAGTCCTCCAGAAGTGCCATAATACCATGGGATTCAGCGGAGAGCGGAAAGGCAAGCAAAAAAAACAGAAAAGGGCTCTTGGGATACCAAACAACCCTCAATTATTTGAAAACCAAACAACCTGGAGGAATTTTATGGAGACGGTCGTACTTCTTTCGCGGCTTCAGTTTGCCGCTGCAACCATGTTTCATTTTCTTTTTGTCCCTCTTACCCTGGGGCTGTCCATCATAATCGCCTGGATGGAGACCCAGTATGCCAGAACAGGGGATGAAACCTATCTGCGCATGACAAAATTCTGGGGCAAGCTCTTTCTCATCAATTTTGCCCTGGGGGTTGTTACCGGCATCACCCTGGAGTTTCAGTTCGGCACCAACTGGTCCAGGTATTCCGAGTACGTGGGGGATGTGTTCGGCTCCCTTCTCGCCATCGAAGCCTCGGTGGCCTTTTTTCTCGAATCCACCTTCATCGGAATATGGATTTTCGGCTGGAAAAAGCTCTCTCCCAAGGCCCATGCAGCGGTCATGTGGCTGGTGGCCGGGGCGGGGAGCCTGTCTGCCGTCTGGATTGTAACGGCCAACGGGTTCATGCAGCACCCCGTGGGGTACACCATCCGAAACGGCAGAGCTGAGATGACAAATTTTTTCGAACTGCTGTTCAACAAGTTCAGCATCCTGCAAATTTTCCACGTCCTTCCCGCATCCATGGTTCTTGCCGCCTTTTTTGTCATGGGCGTCAGTGCCTGGCACCTCTTGAGAAAACAGCACATAGACCTGTTTACCCGCTCCTTTAAAATCGCGCTCTACTTCGGACTTGTCTTCTCCATTTTTGTTGCAGTTGAGGGGGACATGCACGGTGTCCACGTTGCTGAGGTGCAGCCGGCCAAGCTTGCCGCCATGGAAGCCCATTGGGAAACCACTGCCCGGGCGCCCCTGGTCCTTTTTGCCATTCCAAGCCAGGAAAAAGAGAAAAATCTTGTGGAATTCGGCTCCATTCCCGGCATCCTGAGCTTCCTCGGGTACCACGATTTCAATGCCACGGTAAGGGGGCTCAAAGATTTCCCCAAGGAGGAGAGGCCGCCGGTTCTGCTCACCTTTATCGGATTCAGAACCATGGTGGGTCTTGGCACCCTGTTCATTCTCCTCACCGTTTACGGCTGGTTCCGGCGCAACAAACTCCTTGAAAGCACGAAATTCCTTAAAATAATGTTCTATGCCATCCCGTTGCCCTATATTGCCATCGAGATGGGATGGGTCCTGGCCGAGGTGGGCAGACAGCCGTGGATTGTCTACGGTCTGCTGAAAACTTCGGATGCTGCCTCGCCTGTGGCCGGCTACCAGGTGATGATCTCTCTTATCGGGTTTATTGTTGTTTACGGGCTGCTGGGGGCGGTGGGATTCTTTCTCATGGCCAAAACGGCGGCAAAGGGTCCGGACCCTGCTATGCAAGGGGCTGCAGACAATAACGGTTAAAAAAAATTTCAATAGAGGAGTTAAATATTATGGGTTTGGAAACGATCTGGTTTTTTCTATGGGGACTTTTGTGGGCTGTATTTTTTATGACCGACGGGTTTGACTTCGGGGTTGGCACCCTCTATCCTTTTCTCGGCAAGAGCGAAATGGACCGGAGGGTCATGATCAACGCCATCGGCCCGTTGTGGGACGGCAATGAGGTGTGGCTGATCACCGCCGGAGGGGTAACCTTTGCCGCTTTTCCCAAGGTTTACGCGGTGATGTTCTCCACCCTTTACACCCCGCTGATGCTGATTCTCTTTGCCCTGATTCTAAGGGGAGTTTCCTTTGAATTCCGGGGACAGATCCAGGGCGCCGGCTGGAAACGGGTCTGGGATACCTGCATTTTCATGGGCAGCGCAACCCCTGCCCTCCTGTTCGGAGTCGTCTTTGCCAATATTTTCCGGGGAATTCCCTTTGACGGCCAGGGCATCTACCACGGAAACATTCTCATGCTGCTCAACCCCTACGGCCTTTTGGGCGGTCTTCTCTTTCTCCTCCTCTTCATGCTCCACGGAGCCAACTGGCTTGCCATCAAGACCGAAGGAGACCTCCAGGACCGGGCCGTGGCAGCGGCCCACAAGGTGTGGCTGGCCCTGGTGCCCGTAGCCGTTGTTTTTCTCATTGCCAGCGCCTTTGCAACGGATCTCTACGACAATTACATGGAAGCCACGGTGCTTTTCCTGATCATCGTCATCACCGTTGCCGCCCTGTTGATGGTCAAACGGTTTTTGACCCGAAAAAGCTGGTTCAAGGCGTGGTTCGCCTCTGCCACAACCATTGCAGGCGCCACGTTTTTCGGCATTGCGGGTTTGTTTCCCGCCCTGTATCCGTCACTGCTGGATCCGGATTTCACCCTTACAGCCTTTAACTCCTCTTCAAGCCCCCTGACCCTGAAAATCATGCTCATTGTTGTGGTGATTTTTATCCCCCTGGTCATTGCCTACCAGGGGTGGACCTACCGGCTGTTCAGCGGCAAGGTGGATAAAAATGAGCTGGAATATTAAAGCAATGTTCAAGCGATGCAACAATTGTGGTACCGAGTGGAAGACCAGAAAGGCGTTTTTAAACGACAAAGACCTTGTCATAACAGGCTACCAGGCCCATTTTGAAGAGCTGACCCTTGGGCTGTTCCTCTTCAACCACAACTGCAAAACCACCCTGGCCATTGCCGCCGGCGAATTCCAGGACCTTTACAGGGGGCCTGTTTTTGCTGAACGGTTAACAGACAGTGATCAATGTCCCGGCTACTGCCTGGACCAGGACGAGCTGGAGCCCTGCCCGAATCATTGCGAATGCGCCTATATTCGGGAAATCATACAGCTCATCAAAAACAGGACCTGGACCACAGAAAGATGCAGCACTTGACCGAAAAATCAAGAAAATTTTTCGGTCAAACACCATGAAAGGCGGCCATATGACATCCCATCTTTATACCCGAAAAACCAGGATCAAGGCCCCAGTGGAGGCGGTATTTTCATGGCACGCCAGACAAGGTGCCATATCAAGGCTCACTCCGCCCTGGGCACCGCTGAAGCTTTTGGCCAGAAACCGCAACGGCATTGAAAAAGGGGTCCGGGTAAAGTTCAAAATCCGCCCTTTTGGCCTTCCCATGATCTGGAAGGCCGAACACACAGAGTACATGGAAAACCGCCTCTTCAAGGATCGCCAGATCCAGGGGCCCTTTGCTTTCTGGGAGCATACCCACCTGTTTGACCCCGACGGCAATTCTGCCTCTTCCATGACCGACCAGATCCGGTTCAAGCTTCCCTTTGGAATTCTGGCAACGCCGTTTCACCGTTTTGCGGAAAAAGAGCTGGACCGTATGTTTGCCTACCGTCACAGGGTGCTCAAATACGATCTTGAGAACCATGTCGGCAGAACAGAAAAAAAACGGATACTCATCTCCGGGGCCAGCGGCACCATGGGCAGCGCTCTGGTTCCCTTCCTCCAGACCTGTGGCCACGAGGTGATCCGGCTGGTCCGGAAAAAAACGGATTGTTCACCCGACGCCCTTTTCTGGGACCCCTCCAGAGGATTGCTCGACCTTGACAGGGCCGGTCCCATTGATGTGGTGGTCAATTTAAACGGGGCGGACATCTCAAGGGGAAGATGGACCGCCAGGCGGAAAAGAGAGATTTTTGACTCCAGGGTTATCCCCACCCGGCTCCTCGCAGAAAAAACAGCCCGGCTCGACAAAAAGCCCGAGCTGTTTATCTCCTCTTCGGCCATCGGATTTTACGGCAGCCGGGGGAATGACTGCTTGACAGAAACCGATGGATACGGCTCCCTTTTTATCTCCAGGGTGTGCCAGGAGTGGGAACAGGCCGTAACCCCCTCCGAAAAGGCCGGAATCCGGTGTGTCACCCTGCGCACCGGTGTGGTGCTCACCCCGGCGGGGGGGGCACTGGCACGCATGGCCCTGCCCTTTCGGGCGGGACTCGGTCCTGTCATCGACCAGGGCAGGCAGTACATGAGCTGGATCAGCATGGATGATGCCCTGTCTGCCATTCTCCACATCATTGCCCATGACTCCATCAAGGGCCCTGTCAATCTCACCGCCCCGGCCCCTGCGACCAACAGAGAGTTTTCCCGAAAGCTTGCCACTGCCTTAGCCACCAGGGTACGGCTCTCGTTTCCCACACACATGGTAAAAAGGGTGTGGGGTCAGATGGGAGAAGAGACCTTGCTGGCAAGCGCCCGGGTAACCCCTGAAAAACTTTTGTCCACGGGGTTTCGGTTTCAGCACCCAACCCTTTTTCCTGCCCTCCAAGACCTGCTCGGCAGGCCGTAACGATCCATATACCCCCCATGATACACCAGCATCACAACAAACCATGAAAGCCATCAGCCGTCAGAAAGCAGCAGGGATTT
>JAWOGI010000094.1:0-14484 GCA_046496975.1 Desulfobacteraceae bacterium
GATCCGCTTCTTTACCATGGTCAAAACCAGCGAGACCACCCGGCTGGTCCAGATCATGGCGGTGGATCCATCCTATCCCCTCTACGGCGGGTTTGTCCTGGAACCCGGCATTGACCGTGCCGCCATCCACCAGGGTCCCGGGGTGTTCATGACCCGGGATACTGCCCTGGCTCTGGGCCTCCGGGATCAGCTTTTGACCCTGGGGAAAAAGGATTTTTCCGTGGCAGGTTTTTTTGCCGATGATCCGGACAAGGCCCTGACCACCCTGGAGCTGGCCCCCAAACTCTATGTGGGCATCGAACAGCTGGCAGGCACCGGCCTGCTGGATTTCGGTTCCAGGGTCAGTTACCATACCTATGTGCGGGTATCGCCGGACACAGATGTGCCCTCCCTTTCACAGAAACTGCGCCAGGGCTTTGCGGCCCTGGCACCGGACCAGCCCCGGATCAGGGTCCGGGACAGCCGGGATGTCAGCCAGAGCCTGTCCCTTGTCACCGGCCATTTCACCGGATACATGGCCCTGGTTTCCCTGGTGGCCCTGTTCCTGGCCGGAATTGCCGCTGCCTACCTGTTCCGGGGCTTTATAGGAGGGAAACACAGGGAAATCGCCGTGCTCATGAGCCTGGGGGCCAGCCGGTCCGGGGTGTATATCTATCTATTTACCCAATTGGTTTTTCTGGGTATCCTGGCAGCAGCCATTGCCATTGCCCTCTCCTGGCTGCTGCTGCCGGTGTTTCCGGTGCTGCTCAAAGGGCTGGTTCCCCAGGGGATACGCATGGAAATGGCGCCCATGACATGGGTGACGGCCCTGGGACTGGGGGGACTGGGGAGCATCGTGTTCTGCCTGCCTGTGCTGGTGAGAATTTTGTCAATCAAACCCCTGGTTCTGCTTCGGGGGCCTTTGGCTGCAGCGGGTGTGAACGGGTGGTGGCAGGCGGCCGCCTTTCTGCCCGGGATCTGCTGGTTCTGCCTGGGGGCGGTGCTGGTGGCAGGGTCTGTTACCACGGGGATCATTTTCACGGCTGGATTTGCCCTGGCATTCCTGGTGTTTGCCGGGGCAGGATGGCTGGGCGCCATAGGGTGCCGGCACCTGGCCAGAACCCGGCACCTGGTACGCAAAATGGCGTTCTTGAACCTGTATCGCAATATATGGTCTTCTCTGGCCTGTTTTGTCACCATTGCCATGGGGGTGTTTCTTATCTCTCTGATCCCCCAGGTGCAGAAGGGACTGCAGACAGAGATCCAGCGGCCGGAAGGATTGAAAATTCCGATTTTTTTTCTCATGGATATCCAGGATAACCAGACCAGTGACCTGGAAACGTTCATGGAAACCCAGCCCGGGGTGCTGGACAATCTCTCCCCCATGGTCCGGGGCAGAATTCTCACCGTCAACACCACCCCCTTTCACAGCCGGAAAAACAACCAAAAAGCACAGGGACGGCCCCGGCGCATGGAGCATAATTTTTCCTTCCGAAAGGACCTTGATCGGTCCGAAACCATTGTTCAGGGAGCTCCTCTGTCCCCCACTCCCTGGGATTTCGGATCTGAAACCCCTTTTGAGATTTCCGTGGCCCACTCCTTTGCCGAAGAGCACAACCTGGCCATCAATGATGTGATGGCTTTTGATATTCAGGGCATGGTGCTGGAAGGCCGGATCAAAAACATCCGCAAGGTGCGGTGGAACAGCTTTCAGCCCAATTTCTTTTTGCTGTTCCAGCAGGGAGTGCTGGATGATGCCCCCAAAACCTGGCTGGGAGCGGTCTCCCGGGTCCCCCCGGACCTGCGGCAGCCCCTGAAGAAAAACATTGTGGAAACCTTTCCCAATATTTCCATCATCGATGTCACCCAGATGATCACCACATTGACCTTTATTGCGGACCGGTTGTCGGTGTCTGTCCGGTTCATGGCCTGGCTGGCCATTGCCGCCGGCCTTGTCTCGATTTTTTCCATTGCCCGGCACCAGGCCAGAAACCAGGCTGCCCAGACCAACCTGCTCAAGGTGCTGGGGGCCGGATTCAGCGACATTAAAAAGATCTCTTTGCTGGAGTTCGGCAGCCTGGGATTTGCCGCCGCTCTGGTTGCCGTGCTGCTGAGCATCGGGTTTTCCCGGGCCGTCTCCTGGTATTTCTTTGACAGCCTCTGGCAGCTGGACCTGTTGTATCTTACGGGCATCCTGGTGCTGACCACCCTGATCTGCATGGCAACGGCCGTGGCTGCCGCAGGAAAAATATTGAAAACCCGGCCCATAATGCTGTTGAAAAAAACATGATCAGGCCGCTTTTTTGGCATTGACAATAAGGAAAGCCTGCCCCCACTTTCGATACTATCGGCCATCTGAAGAGCGGCTCAAGCTCTCAATTCTCCTTGACAAAAGCGTTTTGATGCTCTATTGCTTGATCAGTTAATAATTTCAAGGTGCCGTACTACGGCTTAATAGGGAACGCCTGTGAAAATCAGGGACGGGCCCGCCGCTGTAATCGGGGACAAGCACCGCACAACGCCACTGATCTATCAGGTCACCCTCTTTGCCGACAGAATTTCTGTTCACCGGTTAAGAGGCAGGGCCTGAAAACGGGAAGGCGCGGCTGCAAGGATGATCCGAAAGTCAGAAGACCTGCCTTGAAACAGACGATGTTGCCCCTGGACAGGGAACATCTTCGGATCCTGAGTAAAAAAAGGGACACCCTGGATCGATGATAACAACGGTCCGGGGTGTTTTTGTTTCCCGGGCCGGGATATTACTTTTTGGAGGGAACATGAAAACCCGGCAACATACTTTTTTTTTACACGGGATGGCGATCCTTGCCCTGGCACTTCTTTTGAGCGGCCAGGCCGTGGCGGCGGAAATCGGCACCGGCGAAAGGCCCGTTGCCATGGACCGGGTGGTCGTCTCCGTGACCCGGTCAGACACTTCCGTTGAAAAAATCGGCGGCAATTCGGTGACAGTGATCGACAGGGAAACCATCGAGAATTCAAAGGCCACCACGGTAAATGCGCTCATCAAGACCGTCCCGGGCATTGACACCGCATCCCACGGCGGCCCCGGCACGGCAACATCGGTGTTCCTCCGGGGGGCCGACGCAAAAAACACCCTGATCATGATCGACAACATCATGGTCAATGATCCGTCCAACGCCGGGCGGAGTGCCAGCCTCGCCGACATAAACACGGACAATATCCAGCGTATCGAGGTGATCCGCGGCGCCATGAGTGTCATGTACGGCAGCAACGCCACCGCCGGTGTCATCAATATCATCACCAAAGAGGGAGAAGCGTCTCCCTCGATGACGGCAACGGCGGAAACCGGCTCCTACGGGACCTACAGGGCATCTGCCGGGGCGTCCGGGAAAGCCGACCGGCTGAACTATTCACTGTCTGCCTCCCACACGGATATCGAGGGCTTTTCCATTGCCGATGACGACAACGACCTGATCCCCCACAACGGCAACACCGATGAAGAAGACGGTTTTGAAAACACCACACTTTCCGGCCGGGCCAACGTCAACCTGACCCAAGCGTTCAAGGTTTCCGCCACTCTCCGCTACATCGACTCTACCACTGACCTTGACGACAATGCCAATGGATACACCGGTGACAATTTTGACCCGGAATACCCCAACCATGCCAACCCCTCCGGTCCAACCGGCAAGCGGACCGAATCGGAACGACTCTTCGGCCGCCTCACCGCTGAAAACACATTTGCTTCGGGATTTTTCACCTCAACGATGTCCTACAACTACTCCAAACAGGAGCGACAGAGCGTTGACAATGACGGCACCGACAGCTACGACTACGACGGCACCGTTGAGGACGTCTCCTGGCACGGGGATATGAACTTCGATGCCCACACCCTCAGCGTGGGAGCCGGCTATGTCAAAGAATCCATGGAGAGCCGCAGCAGCGGCATAGGCGAGACAGACGCGGACACCAGAAGCGCCTGGATCCAGGACCAGCTTTTCATGGGCAACAATCTTGTCGTCATCGCCGGCATCCGGTACGACGACCACGAGACCTTCGGGGGAAAGGCCACCTACCGCCTGGCCCCTTCCTACACCTTTGAACCCTGGAATACCACCATCAAAGCAAGCCTTGGCACCGGGTTCAGGTCCCCCTCGCTGTACGAGCTCTACTCGTCCTACGGCAACGCCGGCCTTGACCCGGAAGAGAGCACCAGCTGGGATGTGGGCATTGAAAAGGACTTTTGCGGCAATGAATACAGCCTCGGCATCACCTATTTTGAGACCGATTACGAAGAGAGGATCGAATGGGTGATGACCGATCTTACCTCCTTTGACGGGGAGTATCAAAACCTTGCCGGCACCACGGAGACCAGCGGGGTCGAAACCTTTCTCCAGTGGACCCCCTCCATGGACCTCTCCTGGATGATGACCTACACCTACACCGACACAAAAGATCCCGATGGAGAACGGCTGGCAAGACGGCCCTACCACAAGGTGAACGCCAGCGCCCGCTACCGGTTCCTGGAAAAAGGAATGCTCCATGGCAATGTTTTCTGGACCGGAGAACGCAAGGCTTCCGTGTATGCCAGGGATAAAAACGGTGTGGCCGTGGAGACCCTTGATGACTACGTCCTGGTGAACCTCGCCGCTTCCTGGGATGTCAACGGGCATCTCCAGCTGTATACAAAAATTGATAATCTCTTTGATGAGTACTATGAAGAGGCCTTCGGCTTTGCCACGGCAGGGCTGTCCGGGTACATCGGAATGAAACTCACCTATTGATCAGCGGTAACGGAGGAGTCCGGGAACCGGCATTTTTAGCCAAGGTCATGATCAAGCTTTTGGGGGGTGCGCCCCCTGGAACAACCCAAGGAGAAAGATTTTGAAGTCATATCGCACACTGTTTTCCATGATCCTCTGCCTGCTGGTGTTTCACCTGCCCTGCAGTGCCGGCAAGATCTCTTTTATCGATGCCGGCAACACCCCGGTGACCATTGACAAGCTTCCCGGGCAGGTGGTCTCCCTGGTGCCGTCAATCACCGAGATTATCTTTGCCCTGGGGGCGGAAGATGTTGTCAGGGGGATCACTTACCACAGCGCACAGCTGGAAAACGCTGCCGGCAGAACAATTGTCGGCGGCTATTTCCACCCCTCGGTAAACGCCGTGGAAGCCCTTGACCCTGACCTGGTGTTCGTTTCCAGCATCCACCGGGATATCAAGCCGCTTTTGGCGGCAAAAAAGAGAGCCGTGGTCGAAACCGCCATCACATCGGTTTCCCAGAGCCTGGAGACGATCCAGCTCCTCGGCAGAATCTTTGACCGGGAAAAGGAGGCCGCCGGCCTGGTGGCCGCCATCAAAGCGGACAATGACCTGATCGCAAAAAAAGTCGCCCGCATCGCTCCTGAAAAGAGAAAGCGGGTGATGCGGCTCATGGGCCGGAACACGGTGATGACACCGGGAAAGGATTCCTTCCAGAACGAAATGATCCGCCTGGCCGGCGGCATTCCCCCGGATCTTGACAGGCCGGGGCAGATGGTGGAGATGACAGAAGAGGAGTGGATCCGGTTCAACCCCCAGGTGGTGTACGGCTGCGGCGAGGACAGGGAGCTGTGGGAGAGAATCGCCGACTCCCAGGGGTGGGAGCAGGTGGATGCCGTGAAAAACAACCGGTTTTACAGTTTCCCCTGCGATTTGACCTGCCGGGCCGCCACCCACACCGGTGACTTTGTCAAATGGCTCTCAGCGACCCTCTACCCGGACCGGTTTGCCTCCCCCTCGTTTCTGATGCTCGATGAGGGAATTTCAGGATCAACCCCCCTCTCCATGAATATCGACTGCATCGGAGAGACGAAGATCCTTGAGAGCCGGATCCTTGACTTTACCAACCGCACCCTGATCCTGGATTTTAAAACCCCCATGACGGTTCTCTCCACCCTTGAAGGGTGGAAAACCGGTGTCACAACCGCAGGCAACCACTACACCCCGCCCCAGAGCTGGCTCATGGATCATAGCCAGGGCCTGGACTCTTTTCGGAACCGGGTGCTTACCACCCTTGATTTGACCCCCCAACAGACCGCCATGCTCTTCACCGGAGCAGACATGACCCACCTGGCCGTCAAAAGGGAAACCTTCAAAGATCTTTCCGTGTGGGCCCTGGTCACCGCCGGGGTGGAATCCAACGCCATGCGGGCGGGAAGGGACAAGGGGCTCTTTTACGAGCCCGGCACCATCAACACCATCCTCATCACCAATATGCAGCTGAGCTCCAGGGCCATGACGCGGTCCATTGTCACGGCAACCGAGGCCAAGACCGCGGCTCTCATGGACCTGGACATCAGAACCAGTTATAATGACGGCGCCTACCGGGCCACGGGCACGGGAACGGACAACGTACTGGTGGTCCAGGGCACGGGGCAGACCCTGGACAATGCCGGAGGCCACACCCGCCTGGGAGAGCTCATCGCCAGGGCCGTCACCCGGGGGGTCAAAAAGGCGGTGGCCAGGCAGAACGGGGTGACAAGGGATCTCGATGTGTTCAACCGGCTGAAAAAACGGGGGATCACCATCCATGGCGTGCTGAACCTTCAGCAGTGCGACTGCGGCAGAACCAAAAGCGGGTTTGCCGGTGCCGTTGAACACCTCCTCCTGGACAAGCGGTACCAGGGGTTCATGGAGACGGCCTTTTCCGTCAGCGATGACTTTGAAAAGGGGCTTGTCAAAGACCTTTCCGCCTTTGAAACCCTTGCTGTCACCATGGCACGACAGATCTCGGGCAAACCCGTAGACTCCTTAAAACCCCTTGTCAAGGACCCCGAAGTGCCGCGGGTTCTCTCCACCGCCCTCAACGCCCTTTTCAACGGTGTCTACCACAGGGGAATCGAGCAGCCATGAAACCTGCACTCTTCATCCCCATTGTGGCAATGGCCGTTTTTTTCCACTCCCCTGCCCCGCTGCACGCCGGAAGCGCCGGCGGGCAGCCCCCCCAAAAGGTTGTCTCCCTGGGGCCTGTTATCACGGAGATGATTTACCTGCTCAAGGCCGAAGAGCGGCTTTCCGGTGTGACCTCCTACTGCCGGATTCCCCCGGGCAGAGCCGAAAAGGAGATCATCGGGACGGTGATGCAGATGAACGTGGAAAAGATTGTCCACCTGGAGCCGGACCTTGTCATTGCCAACACCCTGACCCGTAAAAAACAGGTCCGGATACTGGAAAAGCAGAAGGTCAAGGTGATCACCCTTGACACCCCCAAAAATTTCGACGACATCTGCGCCAATTTTGCCAGGCTGGGCAATCTTGTGGGCAAAAAAGCCCGGGCGGAAAAGATCATCCAAAGGGCGCGAAGGGCCGTGGCCGCTGTCCGGGAGAAAAGCCGCCACCTTGACCGGCCCAGGGTGTTCATCCAGATCGGACTCAAACCCCTCAAGACATCACCGGCCGACACCTTTATCCATGAGTACATCGCCTTTGCCGGCGGTGTCAATATCGCAGAAGGGGTCAGAGAAGGGGTGTACAGCCGGGAGAAGGTGTTGAGGGAGAACCCCGACGTGATCCTCATCGCCACCATGGGCTCGTCAAAGACCGCAGGGCTCAAGGAGAAAGAGGCCTGGCAGCGGTTTTCATTCCTCAAGGCGGTGAAGAACAGAGCTGTTTACGTGCTGGATCCGGACATCGTCTGCAGCCCCACCCCGGAGACCTTTGCCCGGGGGCTTTCGGTCTTTTTCCGCCGGCTCCACCCCGGGGAAACCAAGGAGGCCAGCCATGGATGACAGGGGAATGAGAAAAAAACTCATGGTGCCGGCGCTCCAGATCATCGTTTTGGTGCTGGCCGCAACCGCCGCCCTCTCCATTGGCAGCACCCGCATCCCCTTTGACCGGATTCCTTCAATCCTCCTTGCCGGGCAGGAGAGCGCCGACTATCACATCCTGGTGGGGCTGAGGCTTCCCCGGCTGATCCTGGCCGCTGCCGTGGGCGGCTCCCTGGGCCTTGCCGGCACCCTTCTCCAGGGGATGTTCCGAAATCCCCTGGTGGAACCCTACACCCTGGGCATATCCGGCGGGGCCTCCCTGGGGGTGTGCCTGGCCATCGTTTTTCACCTGACGGATACCATTGGGATCATGGCCTATCCCATCTCAGGGTTTGCCGGGGCCGGTGCGGTGATCGTTCTGGTGTACTTCCTCGGTATCCAGTCCGGCGGCATCAAGCCGGAGAGCATGCTCCTCACCGGGGTGATGATCAGCTTTGTCTCCTCCTCCCTGGTGATGTTTTTGATGGCCGTCTCCAAAAGCGACGACCTCCACAACATCATCTTCTGGATCATGGGATCTCTGGACGAGCCCAACACCGGCCTGATCAAAATCGTCTGCACCGGCTCGATCACCGGGCTTGTGATCTCCCTTTTTTATTGCCACGATCTCAACGCCATGGTGCTGGGCCATGAGGAGGCATCGTTCATCGGGGTCAACACGGTGAGGACCAGAAAGGTGCTTTTTGTCACGGCAAGCCTGCTCACCGGCCTCAGCGTCTCCGTTGCCGGTATCATCATGTTTGTCGGGCTGATCATCCCCCATTTCATGCGGATGCTCTTTGGCGGGGACCACCGGACTCTCATCATCAACTCTTTTTTCGGCGGGGCCTCGTTTCTCATTTTCTGCGATCTCTTTGCAAGGACCGTGATCTCCCCCCTGGAGCTTCCCGTGGGGGTCATCACCGGTATCATCGGCGGGGTGGTGTTCATCTGGGTTCTGGCCAGAAAGCAGGTGGTGCTGTGAGACAGGATCTACATAACACCTGCAGCAAGGCTCCGGCAGATGATCCTGCCAGGGGCGGGATATTGGCCCTTGAGAATCTCTCCTGCGGCTATTTGTCAACAACGGTGCTTCGCAACATCAGTTTCTCCGCCTTCCCCGGAGAAACCGTCACCATCCTGGGCACCAACGGATGCGGAAAGACCACCCTTTTGAAGACCATCGCCACAAGCCTTGCCCCGGTCAGCGGCCGGGTCCTGCTGGAAGGCGTTGACATGGCAGCCATTTCCCGGCAGCAGCGGGCATTGAAGGTGGCCGTGGTCATGCAGGCCGTTGAGACACCCCCCATGACCGTGGAAGAGTATGTGATGCTGGGCAGGCTCCCCCATTTCAAGCCGTTCCAGTTTTTTGAGAACCGGACCGACAGGCGGGTGGTACACAAATTCCTTGAACTCACCGGCACCTTAAAGCTCAGGAAAATGCTGCTCAGCCAAATCAGCGGCGGGGAGAAACAGCTGGTCTCCATTGCCAGGGCCCTGGTGCAGCAGCCCTCCCTCCTGCTTCTCGATGAACCCACCTCCCACCTGGACATCTTCCACCAGGCCGAGATCCTCAAGCTTGTCACCCAAATCCGGCAGGAGCTGCAAATCGCCGTGGTGATGGTGCTCCACGACCTGAACCTGGCCTGTGAATACGCCGACCGGGTGGTGCTCATCAACAAAGAAACCAAAGGGATCTACAGCACGGGAAGTCCCGTTGATGTGATAACGCCGGAAGCCGTCAACCATGTGTACAACACCGAAGTGGTGGTGACAGAAAACCCCGTTTCAGGGAAACCGTGCATTTTTCTCGTCAACCGGGAATCCCTTGATCACAACGGTGGCCCTGCACCGAAAGGAGCCGGCAACCAGAGGATTGTGCCCACGTCATGATCAAATCACCCCGAAACAACAGGAGGCCCAATGGCAACTTTTTTTGAAAACGGCGGCATGCTCATGTATCCGCTCTTACTCTGTTCAATTGTTTCTCTGACCATCATCATCGAGCGGATGCTCTTCTGGTTCAGCGCCGGCATGAAAACCAACCAGGATCTCATCAACAAGATCTTCCAGCTGACAGCCGATCAGGAGTTCGAGGCGGTTGAAAAAGCAGCCCGGGGCTCCAAAAGCTACGTGGTGCGCATCCTCTTGAACGGCATTGTCCACAGGGACCACTCGCCGGTAAAGGCCATGGAATTGTCAGCCACCGATGAACTCATGCGGATGAAACAGCACATGGGGATCCTGGACACCATCATCACGGTGGCCCCGCTTTTGGGAATACTCGGCACGGTAACGGGCATCATCGACTCCTTTGACATGCTCGGGGCATCGGGCATAGAACATCCCCAGGCCGTCACCGGCGGCATCGCCAAGGCGCTGATCACAACAGCTTCCGGCCTCTCCATCGCTATCATGACGGTATTTCCCTACAACTACTTTCACTCGCGCATTGAACGGGCCGTGCAGATCATCGAAAAGTACACCACCAGCTTTGAAATCCGGAACGAAATCATCCAGGGCAAAAAGGACGAGAGCCGATGAAGGTCACCAGCCATCAGAGCCGGAAGGCCAGGATCGAAATGCTGCCGCTCATCGACATCGTATTTCTCCTCCTGGTGGTGTTCATCTACGCCATGCTCTCCATGTCAGTACACCACGGCATGCCGGTGACCCTGCCGGCATCCGAGACCGCGGCCCCGGAGACAGAGACGATCCTGTCGGTCACGGTAAAGAGCAGCAAGGAGATTTATGTGGATCAGCAACGCGTCACCCTGGAGACTCTTCCAGACTTGCTGAAACAGCATTCCCGGCAGGAACCCCCCGACGGCGTGCTGCTCTTTGCCGAAAAACAGCTTCCCTACCAGGTGCTGTTCAGCGTTCTCGATAAAATCAAGCTTGCCGGCCACAACCGCATATCCCTGCAGGCCCGGCCCGAAGTTCCCGGAGAAGGCCGGTGAATCCCCGCAGCCACCTTGCAGCAGCCCTTGCCATTGCCCTTGGCATCCATGGGGCGCTCTTTTTTCTCCTGCCGGAAATGATGCCAAACGAGAAAAAAAGAGACCTTTTTACGAAAGATTCGGTGGAAATCACCATGGCCGCTGTCAAGGCCCAAAAAAACGACAACGCATTCCCCACAAAGCCTCCGGCAAGCAAGAAAACAGAAGCGCCGTCAGCAGAAGACCCGCCGGCCCCCCAACCACCGGAACAGAAACGAAAGCTCCCCAACGCCCGGAGATCAGCGGCTCCTCAACCGGACCCCATCACCGCCCCTGATCTGAAACCGGTGGCCCCTCGCCCCGTTCCACGGGAAAAGCTTCCTGTCCCGGAACAGACTGCCGTTTCCGCCCCTGAACCACCTGAGCCACCTGACCCCATTGACACTCCCCCGTCAGCCCCCCAGCCGTTTCCTGGGATCGAACCGCCGCCGGATTCCTTGAAACCAAAGGCCGCTGGCCAGCCGCCGGGAACCTCCGCCCCTGGGAGGAGTGACCCCCGAGAAAACCCACAGCCGGACAATAAAGGGAAAAAGACTCAGTCGCCACTGTCCGGGCAAAAAGAGATCACAAGGGCGATCCCCCTCTACAGATCCAACCCCCTGCCCCCATATCCGGCAAATGCCAGGAGACGAGGCTTTGAAGGCACCGTTGAGCTCATGGTGCGGGTATCAAAAAAGGGAACAGTCTCAGAAATCGAAATCGAAACCTCCAGCGGGCACCGCTCCCTTGACCGTCAGGCGTGCAAAACCGTTAAGCAGTGGGAATTTGAACCGGGCAAAACCAGCGGCACTCCCAGGGCCATGTGGGTAAAAATCCCCGTCACCTTCAAACTCCAGTAGATCAGGGGGGTACCCTGGGGGTGGGGATCTGCGGCGGGCTTGTCACTGCAGGACTTTTATCCCGCCTGGAAAGGGCCGCCGTTGTCCTGCCGTAAAAGCTCCTCCACCAGCTCAGGGATGGTCTTGAGCTGCTAAAATCTGGGAATAGAGGGAAAAATAAAACGACAAAAGGCCAATTAACGAATTTGACTGATAAAATAGTAACAAACCAAATAACCGTGCCGTAACCCAGGTCCCGTTGAATGGCTTGTTCTCATATGCTTCACTGTTTCGAATATTGCCCTGGCCGGAAAATGTGCGCTTTGATTCCTGCCGGGGGATTTGAAAAAATGAATTACCCGGAAAATGATAATTGCACTGTTACATTAATATCCGGAACTGCAATTCACCCGGTTGAATGACACTTTTTCTTGTAACCTGAAAAGTTTGAAAAAGATCTTTTTGAGATAAAGCCTGCTCAATCTATGAGAACGCTTCAGATAACCAGCCCTGAAAGCCGACGAGACTGATAGAGAATACAAAAAAGGTTCCCACACATTACAGTCAAATGGGTGAACTCCGCCCCGGCTTTGGGATCTGATTTTATTGCCTTGTTACCCTTCATTTTTCCATGGATTTAAAATTGTCACATTAGTTGCGGCAAAGTCACTCTCATTTCTTGTTACTACAATTAAATTGTATGTTTGAGCAACTGCCGCTATCATACTGTCTACTGATGCAACTGGAGAACCAATGCTTTCTGCTTTTCCTTGAATAATCCCCCAGTTCTCTGCAACTGTTAAATTAATGGGATATATTCTTGCTTGGTAATCTTCTAAAAGTGTATTTAGCCAATTTGTGAGTCGATGTTTCTTTTTTGAATCAGGGAGTTTTGTAATGCCTTTACGTATTTCACCAATGCTTATGACGGATAAAAAAAGTCTTTCACTTGGCGTATTCATTATCCAATTGATGACGTCCTGATTTGGAGTTGCCTTAACTAATTCTGATATTACGCAGGTATCTAACAGGTAATTCAAAACTCAATATCCCTCGAATAATCCCTTTGTCTCTCAAACTCAAAATCATTATCCATCTTGGGACAATTTAAAAGAAACTCTTTTAGAGACGGTTTTTTGGAAGTGATTTTTTGATATTCTTTAACAGACAAAATAACCACTGTTTCTTGACCTCTACGTGTTACATATTGTGGCCCAGCTTTTAAGGCACTTTCAACAACCTGACTAAATTTTGCCTTAGCATCTTGTAATTTCCATGATGTATGCATGAAACCTCCTATCTCTCTTGTTTTGATACTAGTCAGTATAGTCTATTTATAATATTAAGTCAATTTTTTTTGGGATTGCTGTAGCGTATTTTAAGGAGGGTAACGCCTCACATCACCGGTGAAATCCGGTGCATGTTGATTGTTGGAATTATTTAAGATAGGCCAGCACACGGTTCTCAACCATACCGTCACCCAGCATAAAATCATATCGGCCGATATCCTTGAAGCCGAATTCTTTGTAAAAGTGGATGGATTTTTTGAGGGCATAGGCGATCTCCGGCCCGGCATCTTGGATCTGTCCGGGAAGAAATCCGCAATATCCGATGAAATTATCTGTGGTGCCCAGTTCAGACGTTCTAATACAGACCGCCCAGATTCCGTAACCCATTTCCCAGGGCTTGATGAAGTCTTCAAGATATCCTGAAGCCACCTCTTTTTGTCCTTCAGGGGTTGAAACGGCGTCCGAACAGGGCAGCCAGTGCATCACATCCTTATCAGACATGATCGCTTCAATCATTGCTTCCCTGTCAGAAAAGGACAATGACCTTAATATCAACCGCTCTGTTTGTAATGTGGGAATCATATAAATTTCTACAATCTCTGGATCAGGTAAATAAACACCGGAAGTCGGCTTTTCTTTTTTATTTTATAAAACCGTGGAAGCAGTTCCCGTTTTTTGGGACTGTCTTTTAAAGGGGAGAGGTAAATTGCGCCTTTTGACTTGTTGGGCACCTCAGAAGTTTCCAGAAGATCGGCAAGGGAATTGTCATGTCCGGCAGAGAGCCTGTCTCCGGCGATGAAGTTCCCCGTGATCTCAATCCGGTCATAAGCGGTATTGACGGCAAGCATTTTGTCGAAGGCCGCCTTGACCTTTTCGGCTGTCACTGGTTTGCCGATGGTTTCAAGGGTGCCGGCATCGGCGGATTCAAATCCGATATTGATATAGGTGTAAAAAGGCAGACGGTCCAGGGTGTCAAATACTTCGGGCCCTGATTTTAATAATGAGTCTACGCTGCCAAAGAGAAATAAAAAGGGATTCTGGTCCGCCCGCATCCTGAAGCCCAGGACCTGATATGCTTTACTGGCGGCAAAGCAAATGAGATCCGGCCCTGCGGCCAGTCCATCGTGGTTGCCCAGAAAAAGGCCGTGGTAATTGACCAGGTCGACGCTAAAATGGTTTTTCAGTGCTCCGATCTGCTCCAGGATACTCTCCCTTGACCGCTTTTGAAAGCCCCGGTCTGATTTGACGCAGCAGAAACGGCAGTGGTAGAGGCACCCGTCAGCGATGGTAAGGGGAATGACATCGTAATCCACATGCCGGGTATCCGGCGGAAGAACGGATATCCGGCCGCCAATAATTTTATGTAAGCCCTGGGCCCGTTCATAGAGTGCTCGATCGTCATTGGCCAGTATTTTCCGGATAAGGTCCTTTGCATGGGGATACAACCCTTTTTCATTTGCCATGTACAGGTCCCCGAACAGCCGGGACCATTCTCCCATGGCGCCCATGACCACGGGGTTGGAAAAATACTTTATCTCCCAGACCGGATTGCTGGCATAGGGGAGGCAGGGCAGATAATACTCACCCATCCAGGAGACTATCCCGTCATCCCCGCTTTTATCCCCCACGGTAT
>JAWOGI010000248.1:0-15004 GCA_046496975.1 Desulfobacteraceae bacterium
GGAGGATCTGGCTTCCCACCCAGATACCGGAAACAATAGACAATGGCAGTACCATGGTGGAGCTCCAGGCGGGAAGAGCCTTGATCACGTTCATGGTGGCAAATCCATGCATGATGATCAAGACTGCCAGGAGTCCTGTAGCAAAGCTGAAAAACGGGTTGAAGCTCCCCGTGACCATCTGGACAAAGCCCAGCAGGGCAAACAGCGAGATCACCCACACCCCCCTGGAAAGTTCAGAACTGCCCGGTTTGCAGAAAATCCGCCAGGCCCTTTTGGGATTGCCAAGGTATGCCATGTGCACCACTCCGCCCAGGACCAGGCAGATCAGCCACCCCAGGACAAGCCCGGTGCGGAAGTGAAAAAAAAGGGAGATAAAATAGAGCCCTGCCCCGATTTCCGAGAAAAAAAACGCCAGCCAGAGAAAAACCCCCTGTTCCTGGATCCACTCCTTCTGGGGCGTGGCCTTGACCATCCATTCATAGGGCTTCAACCCCCTGCCTGCCGGAGAGAACAGCTCTTTCATCCATTCAAAACTCTTTTCCTTCATGTCACTCGCCTCCTTTTCACCTTTTGTATATCTTAACGGCAACCGAGGTTTCAATGTTTCCCGTAATGGGATCGTAATGCCTCAGGTATGAGGGAAGCAGCTTGCAGAAATTGCTTCCCCTGTTTTTGGCAATGGGTCTTCCCTTTGCCCATAACCCGCCCTGGCCGGAAATTCCCACCACCTTGGGATGCTGGGCCTCCATGGTCTTGACAACGCCCTTTTCCCTGATATCGTAGCGGTTCTCCAGCCAGATCTCATCCCCGTCCTTCATTCCTTTCTTTTCTGCAAGCTGTGAGTTCATGGTAACGGTGAAGGTGTAGGGGCACATCAGGCTTGCCTCGTCCACATAGGGATTCTGGAACGTCGAGTTGTTGGTGTGGAGAATGTCTCTGTAGGAGAAGGCCAAAAGATCAAACTCGTTGTCAAGCTCCTTGTGGGAAGTGGGCCAGAACCAGTCGGGAAGCGGGGTATACTGGGCCGTTTCCAGTTCAAGCTCGAACCCGGTCTCCTTGATGATCGATTCCACGGCCTGGCGATCGCCGATGAGAAACTCCATGTAGACCGGGCACCTGGAGGGCACTTCCCACCGCCAGTAGACATCCTCGATGGGCTTGTGCCAGGTGGCATACCCCTGCTTTTCCACCTTCTCCTTGTCATCCCCGTAGATCCACTGAAGGAACCTGTCCCCGATCTCCTTCCAGGTAAGCTTTTCACCGGGTTTCAGTTTCAGGGCTTCGTCCTCAACACTGTAGTAGTTGTTGAGAATCTCGTTGAATTTGTCAAGGACCCCCACCCGGTGGGCCACTTCCAGGTAGACATCCATGAAGAAACGGCTTTCCCCCACGGGCTCGGCCACGGGTTTCTGCATGTGGACATACCAGTCTTCATAGGAGGGGCTGCCGCTGAAGA
Organism: Desulfobacteraceae bacterium; assembly: GCA_046496975.1. Taxonomy (GTDB): domain Bacteria; phylum Desulfobacterota; class Desulfobacteria; order Desulfobacterales; family Desulfobacteraceae; genus DATFJZ01. The sequence continues at coordinate 1,457 of JAWOGI010000248.1, forward strand.
AAAAGGCATCGATCTCGCTGGACCAGCAATCCTTCTCCAGGTAGCTGACATCGGGGAGGATGATGTCCCCCACTGCCTCGTCTGTTTCGTTGGACCAGATATCGATCTGGACCACGAACATGTCCTTGAAGTACTCCACGGCAGCGCTCCAGTCCGCCTGGCTGATGATGAAATTGGCGGCAATGCCGAACACCATCTCGGGCTTGGATGTCATGCCGAACTTTTCGTGGATATAGTCCCTCTCCTTGACATAGGGGATATGGGAGAGGGTGGAATGGGTCCAGAAATCCACGCACCCGGCGTTCTTGCAGGGCACCGACGGAGTGTGGGGGGGCCAGGGCATGTGGGAGTAGAACACCGCAGGGATCAGAACGCCGTCGGGGCCCACCTTGGGCATCCGCTCGTACTGACCCCCGGGGTATTTGCGCCGTTTGGACGGCCATCCCATGGTGCCGCCGGGCACATCTTCGGCCCCCACCAGCTGGCTGAGCAGATCGATGGCCGCCACCTGGTGGATGCCGTTGGAGTGGCCCTGGGCCCCCCGGAAGGTAACCGACGACACCGGCCGGAAGGGAAAGTTTTTACCGTCGATGGTGATGGTGCTGCCGATCTGGGCATGGTCCACCCACTCCTTTGCGATCTTCACAATGGTTCCCACGGGAACGGTGCTGATGTTTGATGCCCACTGGGGGGTGAACTGCTTGAGATGCTCTTTCAGCGCTTCAAAGCAGGGTCTTACCGATTCTCCCTGCCAGGTGAACTCGCCTTCCAGGGCAAAATCCTCCCAGGCGGCAATGGAGGGGTCGTCGAACTCCTTGATGGTCTGTTCCTTTTCATCAAAGACCAGGGGCTTGTGTGAGGTTTCGTCCCGGACAAAGGTACCGTCCTTTCCGATGAGATAGACCAGGTTGGTCTTGGCTTTTAGATAGATGATGTCGTAAATTTTGAGGGTGTTGAGGATATAATTGGCCATGGCAAGACCAACTGCAGTATCCGTCCCCGGCAAAATGGGCACCCACTGGGTGGCCTTTCCCCCGGCAAAATTGCCCATGGGGTCGAAGACGATCTCCTTGATGCCCCCCCGGATCGCATCGGCCCTCAATCTGGCATTGGTCATGGCCGAGTGTCCCGAACCGGTACCCTTGCTCGATCCCCATTTGAGCACATACTGGGTGTACCGCCAGTCCGGGGCGATGGACCAGGCCCCGTGGATCAGGCCGCCGAGCATGTGGGCGGCATTGCCGCAGTGGAGACTCCCCCCTCCGATGATAAAATTGCCGTTGTCTTCCACCCCAAAGGCCTTGGCATAGATATAGGGGTGGTTGTGGGGACCGTCGCTGGCCCGCATGGTCTGGTTGGTGAACATGATCTTGTTGGGATCTTCGTCCATGAGCTTTTTCATCCGGGTGGCGATCTCGTCCAGGGCCTCCTCCCAGGAGATCTCCTTCCACATGGGATCCACCCCTATGCCCTTTTCCGGGTTGGTCCGGCGCAGGGGTTTTTTCAACCGGTTGGGATCGTGGTAGTACATCAGCCCGGCGACCCCCTTGCCGCAGAGCCCTGCCCCGACACCGCCCATGGTGCTCTCCTTGATCCCTTCGATCTTAACGGGAACCCCGTTGACCACCCGGACCCTGGCGGCACAACCGCAATAGCAGACACCGCAGGTGGTGTTCACCCATTTGTCTTCCCATATCTCATCTGTCTTGTATGTCATTGTTTCCCCCTGTCATTCCAGCGATTCTAATTTTGGGACTTGGTCATAACATCGGCCGCTCGTCATATTTGGCGTGCCAACGGGGTCAGGCTTTTGTTATTGACGTTATCGGACAGAAAAGCACAATCAAACCCACAAAGCTCACGATAATGTTAATAACGAAAGCCTGACCCCCTCCCGCTGCACATCCCGGTGACGCATCCCGGTGATCCCGGTTCAATCGATATAATAGATGGACGGTTCCGTGCCGAATTCCGGCCGCAGCGTTTTTCCGTTCTTTTCCATGATCAGCCGTGACACACTGCTCTCCGGGTCATCCAGGTCCCCAAAGGTTCTGGCCCCCACAGGACAGGCAACCACACAGGAGGGCGTTGCCTCGTCATCCTCACCGGGTGTCAGCCCCTTTTGGATACCGTGGTCGATCCGCTCAGCACAGAAATTGCACTTGATCACCGTTCCCTTCTGGAAGGGATAGAGCTTCTCCCCGATGAGCTCGAACTCCGTCTTTCCCTGGCCGGGAAAATACTCGGCATCCTTGAGCTTTTCATCAAAATAGGTCCGCTGCTGGTAGGGGCAGCTGACAACACAGGCACGGCAGCCAACGCACTGATCATAATCCACCATCACCACCCCGTCCTTTCGTTTAAACGAAGCCCCGGTGGGGCAGGCCTCGACACAGGGGGCGTCCTGGCAGTGGTTGCACAGCACAGGATAGATCAGTTTCCGGCTGGTGGGATAGCTCCCTGATTCGCCGATGAGCACCCGGTTCCAGAAAACCCCGGGAGGAAGAAAATGTTCCTCTTTGCAGGAGATGGAACATCCCCAGCAGGCAATACATCGTTTCACGTCAATAACCATTCCCCATTTTGGCATAACAGCTCCTATACGATTTAAAAGGTTAAACTGTGTGGATCTCAACTTCGCTGAAGCCCCTCTCCATGCACAGGGCATTGGCCCGGCGTTTTTTCCCCTGGAAATAGTCACCGAGGCTTTCCACCAGGGGATCGAGGTCAACAAGGCCGGTCACCCTGGCAAAGGCCCCGAGGATACAGGTGTTGGGCAGGGGAACACCGATCTCTTCCTGGGCAATGGCGCTGGCATCGATGATGCCCGCCCTTGCCAGGTTTTCATGGGAAATATCCAGGGAGCCTCCATGGTTGACGACCATGGTGCCGTTGACCGCCAGCCCGTCAAACACCCGGGGAGAGTTCCGCTGGCTGGAATCCAGGACAACCAGGACATGGGGGGTGTAAATCTGGGTCTTTTCCCGGATCGGTTTGTCGTCAAACCGTCCAAAGGCCGTGACCGGCGCCCCCCGCCGCTCAAACCCGAACATGGGAAAACTGGCCCCGTAGCGGCCGGTTTTCACAAAGGCCGTGGCAAGGATTCGCGATGCCATGACAGCCCCCTGCCCGCCCCTTCCGTGGAACCTTACCTCGATCATACACCCTCCCTTTCCGGCAGAGAAGCCATGGCTTTGACCTGACAGAGACTTTCAAGCACGTGGTTTTCGTAATCCACATCCTTCTGCAGCACATCGATCTCCTGGTCTGTCAGATGGGTAAACTTCTTTACAAGGTCAATGTACGCCTTCACCGGCCTGGGCTTTTTTACCCGCTTTGACATGGTGAACTTTCCGTTTTCCGCCTCCCACAAGGGAAAATAATTGGTCTTCACCGCCATGCGGCACAGCTCTATGGAGAGATCCGAGGCCACTCCCCACCCCGTGGGACAGGGGCAGAAGACGTGGAGAAAGCAGAACCCCTGGTCTTTCATCTTTTTTGCCTTGAGAAGCTTTTGGGCGAGATCGGCAAGGTCACCCATGGAGGCAGTGGCGGCATAGGGAATCTTGTGCATGGCCATGAGCAGGGCAAGGTTTTTTCTCCGCTGCCTCTTGCCCTGGCCGGCCGCTCCCACCGGTGTTGTGGTGGTTCTGGCGCCATAGGGAGTGGTGCTGCTCTTTTGGATGCCCGTGTTCATATACCCCTCATTGTCATAGCAGATGTAGATGAAGGGCTCGTTCCTTTCCGCAGCGCCGGAGAGGTTGCCAAACCCGATGTCGGCGGCGGTGCCGTCGCCGTTAAAGCAGATTACCGTGTTGGCTATGCCTGCCCGGTTGTAATACCGCACCAGCCCCGTGGCATTGGCCGCCGCTCCGGTCATCAGGGTACCGTAGTAGGAGAGCTTGTGCCAGGAGCCCCTGTTCTGGCCCATCAAAACAGGGGCCGAACATGAGGGAGTGCCGGTGATGACGATGTCATTGCCCAGCACCTGGGGCACAAACCGCACCAGCAGCTCCAGGGGGCACCCTGCGCAGAAGGCCACCCCCTTGGAAAAGGGATCTTCGTGCTTTAAATAGTCAAAAACCGGGGAAAGCCTTGATTTCTTTTCCTCAACCATATCCTTTGATCCTTTTAATTTTCATCCTGGGAAATCCATGTCACTTCCGGCACGGTTTCGTTTCTGGCGCCTGCCAGGGTGAGGGTGATCATTTTTTCAACATGGGTTTTGGTGATGTCTGTATTGGCAATGCCGTCGATGATACTCAAGATCCGGGTTTCGCCAAGCTCTCGTGAGAAAGACTTTATTTCCACGCATATGGGGCCGGCCTTGAACCCGAAACAGACGCTCCGGTCCACAACACCGGCACAGGTTACATTTTGCAACGCCTCGATGATTCTGTCGCCGGGAAAGGGGCGGTACATCCTCAGCCTCACCAGCCCCACCTTAACCCCCTTTTTTCTCTGATCGTCAACCACGCCCTTGATGGTGCCGCACATGCTTCCCGATGCCACAAGGGCGATGTCGGCACCGTCCATCCGATAGGTTTCCACCTGGCCCCCGTACTTGCGGCCGAATCGGTCACCGAACTCATCGTCCAGGCGGTCAAATTTCTTTCCTGCCCGGTCCAGTGCCTGGAGATGCTTCTGCCGCAGCTCCAGGTACCCCCCCAGAATACCGTGGGAGCCGCACCCCAGCTGTTCCCCGGGCACCAGGGTTGTCCGTTTGGGCTGTTCTTTCAGCACATCAAGAAAAGCCGCTGCCTCCTGCCGTGTGGGGATCTCCACCCGCTCGGCCATGTAGGAGAGATAAAACCCGTCGTAGTGGACCATGACGGGCAGCTGGATCTCATGGTCCTCTGCCAGGCGATAGGCCGTGAGAACCAGGTCCAGTATCTCCTGGCTATCCTCGGCAACAACGAAGATCCAGCCGCAGTCCCTGGTGCTGATCATGTCCTGCTGGCCCGATGAAACGGCGATGATCCCCGGGGTTTCCCGGTTGACATTGACCATTACCACCGGCGCCCTTGCCCCTGCAGCGGCAAGCACCGCATCGTACATGAAAACAAGCCCCCAGGACGAGGTGGCGGTAAACACCCTGGCGCCGGCAAGGGAAGCCGCCGTCACAGAGTTCATGGCGGAATTCTCCCCTTCCACATTGATCATCTCCGCGTCCAGCTCTCCGGTGGCGTGGAAGGCGGAGAGTTTTTCAATCACCTCGGTCTGGGGAGTGATGGGATAGGCTGCCACAACATCGGGAGAGGCGAGAACCGCGGCAATGGCTGCTGATGCGTTGCCCGTCACCACCCTTGCTTCGGATTTATCCTTTGGAATCGTATTCATTTTGCCCCCTCGGGTACCATGGAAATTGCGTGTTTCGGACACTCCCGGGCACAGATGCCGCACCCCTTGCAGAAGTCAAGATCTGCATGAAAACAGACGCCGGTCATCTCCATGCACTGGACCGGACAGTAGATCGCACAGAACCCGCAGACGATGCAGTTCTCTTCGTCTACCACCGGTCTTTTGCTCCGCCATGATCCCGTGTCCGAGCAGAGCAGCAGCTCTTTCGCATCGGACCACGGCCCCTGGTGGCTAAAAAAGGTGTTTGAAGACATTGCAGTTGCTTCCCCTTTCCAGGATCAAACCTGAATCCCTGTGTAAACGCCATTGGTGTGATTATTATATAGCTATCTTTCAGCCATAATATAATTAACAATGGGTGTCAAGAAAAAAAATACCCCAGAGAAATCAAGGTTCTGTGATGATTACCGCCCCAAAAACAGACAAGAGCCTTTCAGGGCTCGGTCATAACATCGGCCATTCTGTGGGGTGGGGTCAGCAAATGTGACGAGTGGCCGATGTTATGACCAAGCCCCCCTTTCATATTGTTTTTTCGACAAAGGGATGATACGTTTCACTGGAAAAAGCGGATGCTTTGGAGATGGGGTACTGTGACGAGTGGCCCTTGTTATTACCAGGCCCTTGAGTTAAAAACCATGGTGAAATTAAACAAAACGATGAGCCAGGACAATAAAACAGAACAGAAAAACAGGGCATTACAAAAGAGATTTCAGCCCGTCACCATCAAAGAGCTGTTCACATACAACCAGATCATTGTCAAACTGGCCCAGCAGCTCTCCATGAACAAGGAAAGGCAGCGGCCCCGAGTTAACGGCAAAGAGAACCGGGAGACAAAAAAAAACCTGGCCCTCCTCCGGACGGAGTTTTCCGCTGTCCTCCGGAAGGTGACCGACGATTTTGTCCGGGGAGAGCAGAAAAACATTGATGAGATTCTCCTCAAGACCGGCCTGATAACCCCTGGAGAACTGGAGTTTATTCACCAGGGAGCCGGACACCTCAAGATCAAGGCCCTGGACAAAAAATTCGGCAAAATCGCCGTTGACCACAGGTATACCTCCCAGAACGTTATCAACAACGCTCTGGATGAACAGACAGAAATCTACCGAAAAACCAGTCAGAGCCGGATCATCGGCAATATCCTTGTGGAACAGCATCAGCTCTCCTCCCATATCCGTGACGATATCCTGCTGCTCCAGAACAGGATACTGGAAGAGGACTGGGAGGAGCTGCTGAGAGAGGCCGGCACCTCATCCATCAAGGAAAGGGAGAAGAATGCCCTCTTCGGCACCCTTGTGATCAAGGAAAAGATGCTGAAGAAAGAACAGGTGATTGAGGCGCTGAAGATACGGAACAGAGAGAGCAGGGCCTATAAAAAGAGAGAGAGAACAAATGCCGTCAGCGGACCGGAGATAGAACCGGGTCAACCCAGATGGATCGGAGACATCCTGGTAACCGACTTTGGCCTCTCCCGTGAAAATCGCACCAGAATCGTGAAAAAACAGATGGCCTTCCGCTTTGAACAGATCAATCTCAAGTTCGGGCTGAACATCGGCAATGTCCAGCAGGAGTTGTTCGAACAGCTGGAAAAGGTGTTTCACCTCTTTTGCTCTGAAAACGATCTCGCCGCCCATATCAATGTTCTCAGGGAAGTTCCCGAAACCCTGACCCGGGACAATATCATTCTGTGGCTCTACCATAGGAGAATCACCCACGGACGGATCGACACGGCGGTCAACGCCCTGCTCACAGGCCAGGTAAAACCCGGGCAAACCATCCTTGTGGCAAAGGGGGAAGCTCCCGTTCCCCACAGGCTGGACTATCAGCTGAATTTTAAAACCGATGAGGACCCCCATAGCACGCTTGCCGCCATTGTTCCCAAGGGAGCCCGGCTGGCGGTGATGAAACTCACAGAGGGAAGCCCCGGCTTGAGTGTCAAGGATCGCATTGTTCCTCCCGGTGTTGAGGATGCCCTGCCCCTTGTCACCGGAAAGAATGTGCTGAAAAACGGTGCGTCCTTTACTGCCGGGTGTGACGGGCTTCCCCGCCTCTCCAGCAGAAAGGTGATCTCCCTTTCTTCCACGGTCACTGTTCAAGGAGATATGGATCCAGACTTCTCTTTCCTGGACCATGATTGTGACTTCGACATCACCGGCTCCATCCCCGCATCGACAGAACTCTCCTGCCGGTCGCTGACAGCAGGATCACTCAAGGGCAAGGTGACAGCCAGCGGTGATGTCTCGATCCTCAAGGAAACCATTGGCGCAACGCTAACCGCCAAGGAAACCATCAAATTGGCACGGGTAAAGAACAGCACCATCACCGGTGAAAAAAGCATTGCAATTGACAATCACCTGTCAAAAAAAAGGCCGCCTTTGACATACGGCATGGAGGGGAGTGTTGTGTCGTGCAATGATACCTGCAGGATCAAATCGGATATGGCATCGTCCATTGTGCGGGCAAAAAGACGGATCGTTTTCATAAAAGGACAGATCGGTCCCCATTGCCGTTTTATCGCCGGGGACAGCCTGGAAATAATCGCCTGCAAGCAAAAGATCGAACTGCTTTCACAGCAGCTCACCGGCCTGTCACAGCAAAAAGCAGACCCGCCCCCCCCTGACCGGCTTGAAACCATCAAACGAGAGATCCTCCGCTTGAAGCAGCAGATCATAGTCCTGTACAAGCATACCCCCGACCCGCCGGAGCTGGATTTCAGGAAGGTCACCGTCCCAAAGGGAACGGTGCTTCAGTTTCCCAACAACCGAACCGAGGTGGAAAGCGACCTTGAGGGGTTTTTGTTCCGGGAGCTTTACAGCCGTACCAACAGACGGTTTGAGATCAAGCAACACCGCTGGTAAAGCCGTTTTCCTCAATTTCCCACCGACGCTTTTTCCATGGGGGTCAGGCGGTCCAGAATCGGTGGGGATCAAACCGGTGCAGGGCGGCCAGCTCTTCTTTGGAAGGGGGCCGGGTGGTTTCCAGGCTCTCTGCCATCTTGAGCTCCCACCCCGTTGCCCCGGCGATCTCCTCGACTGTCACCCCGGGGTGGCGGGAAACCAGCACCATCTCCCTGGTGGTTTCGTCAAACCGCAGAACCCCCTTGTCCGTTATCACGGTACTGGGCCCCCCCCAGGGCAGTCCCTGCTCTTCCCGCCAAAAGCCCCCGCTGCCGAACCCCGGGGATGTGACGTAATCCACCTTTTCAACAAACCGGTGCTTCTGGTGGGCCATGATGATGATGTGCCGCCGGGCCAGACAGGCCAGGTCACAGGCCCCGCCGCTGCCGGGAAGCCGGGTTGCGGGCGTTTTCACATTTCCCACAAACGAAGTGTTGAGGTTCCCGAAGCGGTCCACCTGGGCCCCGCCAATGAAGCTGACATCCACCTGGCCCTGCTGAAGCAGCCCCATCATGTCCCATGTACTGGAGATCCAGGTGGCATGGGTGAGATTGGGCAGATCTCCCATGGTTAAAATGGGCTCTGCAGCGGCATCGTCCCGGATCAGTCCCAGCTCGTACACCCCGGTGGCTCCTGGTGCGTAGAGCTCTTTTGCCAGCAGAAACCCCAGCAGGGGCAGCCGCATGCCCACAAAAACAACGTCCCTGGCAAAAATTTCCCTGGAAGCGGCGGCAACCATCAGTTCCGCCGGTGTATACGCATCTCTGTCGCCGTCGCTAATATCCATACTCCACCCCTTCCGATTTTACGCTTGTTTTAATTTCAAGGCCATCCAGGCGCTCCCGACCGACCAGGGAGAGGTAACCGTCAAGACCGCCGGTGTTATAAACCGACATTTCCAGCCATTGCTGAAATTGGTTTCCGGTTTTGCTCGCTGTTCTGTATTCAAGGAACGCATCGTGGTCCCGGTTATAGAATCCCGGCACAGGAGAAGGATAGCCGCCAAAGGGAAGGTGGACAACGCTGCTCACCCGGAAGCCGGGAAAGAGAACCCGTGACGGGTCACTGGTGATCACCTCTTTTTCAACGATCTCTTCGGCGGTGACGATGATACGGCCGCTGGCAAGGCAGGCCTCCTTGGTTATTCCGGTGTTGCCCCAGATATGGCAGTTGCCGTGGCGATCCGCCCTCTGGACATGGACAATGGCAACGTCCGGGGTGATCGCCTTGACAGCGGTGAGGGGCTCCCCGGTCACAGGGCAGGAGAACTTCTGCAATGATCTGTTGGTCTTGAAAAGATCACTGCCCAGGGCCGTGCGCGACGGCATGAACGGTACGCCCATGGCACCGGCGGTCAGGGCAAGGGAGATGGTGAAATTGGAGTGGTCCTCCACCTCCAGCGTCCCCGCTTCCACGGCCCGTCTGAAGTTGTACCCCGAACCGGTGATCACATTGCCCACCCAGGCTGCCCTTACTGCCGCCGCCGTGTTCCCGCCGATCATCTGGTCAAACAGCATGTCGGAGATGGGGCCCACCAGGGTGAGGTTCCGCTTCTGCTGCCGGATGATTTCATGGCCGGCGGCAAAGGGGATCAGGGTTTCATAGCAGGTACACATGGCAACGGAGGCGCCGTCGGGAACCAACGCCTCGATTGCCGCTGAAAGCGACATCAGTTTAGTGTCAGTCATGTAACTCCTTCTGCGTTAAAGGGTTTTTATATGAAAGTCATGTAATCCCGGCAGCCGATCAAGGGGTAAGTTGCGGCGCCAGGATGATTTCCACCCTTCGGTTCCTGGCTTTGCCCTCCTGGGTTTCGTTGCTGGCCAGGGGATCATGAAAGGAACGGCCCACCACTTCAAGGTTCTCCGGCGGCAAATAACGCTCCAGCACATGGACCACGCTGGCGGCACGCACAGCGGAAAGTTCCCAGTTACTCTGGTACTTGTATTTTATCCTGGGGCCGATGGGAATGCTGTCGGTATGCCCCACCACCCGGATTTTCTTGTTGCCCACCTTCTGCAGTATTTTTGAGACATTCCCGAGGACCTCCTTCCCCGTGGAACGGACAATACTGTCCCCCGAGGGGAACAGGATTTTATCCACAATGGAAACCGTAAGCTCGCCCCGCAACTCGGTAATGGTCATCTCTTTTTGCTGGATCTGCTTCTGAAATTTTGCAATGAGATTTTTATGGGTCTTTTTCAGGTTGTTTATCCGTTTTTCAGCATTTTTCTTGGCTTGCTGCACAAGAACCAGTTCCTCCTTGAGCTCCACGAGCAGCTGCTGATTCTTTTTTATCAGATCTTCCAGGTTCTGGTTCTTTTTCTGGGCAGTGTCCATGGTGGCCACAAGCTGATCGACCTTGTTTTGCTGGCCGTCCACCCGGTGCTGCAGGGATTTTTCACTCTCCTTGAGCTCTTTCAAGCGGCGGGCCAGCACCCCGGACCGGCTCTGCTTCTCCTTGACAGCTGCCTGGAGACGGTCTATTTCCTCTTTCATTTCAGCGGCTTTGCGGTTGGCGGCCTTTTCACCAGACCGTATTTTCTCTTCCAGAAGAGAAATCCTCTGCCGCGCCTGCACGAGTTCCTGTTCTTTTTCAGCCAGCGCCTGCCGGGTGGAGGCAAGGCTCTTTTCAAGATGCTCCAAACGGCCCTGCTCTTGGGCAAAGGCGATCTGCAGCGCTTCCACCTGCTCTTTTTCGCCGGCCCTGGCCTTTTCCACCGTTGCCAGCTGCCGTTCCTTATCATCCAGGGCAGCTGAAAGCCTGCCGGCTCTCTCCCGGAGGGTTTTCCCCAGGGTCAACCTGGCCTTTTCCTTCCGGTCACTGGTTTCCAGAGCCTGTTCCAGGGCCAGCTTTTTTTCGGCCAGTTCCAGCTTCAGTTTATCTATTGTCTGCTTTTTTTCGGCCAGCTCCTGGTTCAGTTCCTCGACGCTCTGTTCTTTTTCCTGCAGAGCAGCCTGGAGTCCATCTTGGGAGCGCTTTAAAGCAGAGAATTTTTCTGCCAAATCATTTTTCTCGCCCTTCAGGCTGTGCAGTACGGTTTTCCGGGACTCAAGGGCCTGGAGTTCACGCTGCTGATTTTTGTAACGCGTTGCCAGATCGGTCTTTTCCCGGTAGAGAAAAAATGAGTACCCGCTGGTTCCCAATGCAATGACGATGAGGAGCAGTAAACTGATGTTTTTTTTCATTCTTTCCCCCTTTAAGACCGCTGAAAATAAACAAATCCTCCCCAGGGCCAAAAGAGAAGCCGGATGGTGGATCTTGTTCTTTCCTACAGCCTCAGTTGAAATTATCCAACCTGATGCATCACAAGCCGGAAGGCCTGGTGTTATGAAGGCTCGGGCATTAAAGCCAGGAAGCCATGGCGCCATTTTTCCTGCCTGACCGGCCAGCGATGATATTACCTGAATCAATAGTACATTCATTGTTTTACAAAGTCAAACAGCCCGGCAATTGCTCATGGTTGCTGTAACCACCATAAGCAGCATACTCACAACAAAAGTAGAAAGGCGAATTAGAGGCAGCCGGTTCGGGGTTTTGCCCGTAGCGGTTTTGAGCGGCAGCTGTGAGCATGGATGCTCAAAACAACTGCCGTTCACCTCGTCATTAATCCACAGCAGATATTCCTCGATTTGGAGACCTGTTCTGCAGGGCCATCGGGGGGATGGTGTGTTGCTTTTTCAACAATTTTAGTGTAATACTCGAACGTGATGATAACTTCGGCCGAATCCGCTGGTTCGAGATCCACGGAGGGACACCGGGGAAACCACGAGGCATCAAACAATGGGCAACCTAACATTTACGGACAGGATATAGTATGAGTATTACAATTAATATTCCCATTACCCATCGCCACTTCACCGGTGGCGAAAAAAGCCTTGCCACCACTGGCGAAACCGTGGGAGAGGCCTTGAAAAAACTGGTGGCCGCCTGGCCTGCCATGGAGAAAGAGCTCTTTGACCAAAAAGGAGAGCTGCTCAATACCATGGAGATTTATATCAACATGGAGAGCGCATACCCCAACGAACTGGCAAGAGAGCTTGCCCCGGGGGACACCGTACAGATTGCAACGATTCTCTCCGGTGGATAAAACACTTCCCCCTTTGGCACAAAACCGAGACTTAAACGAAAAAAGATAAAACCATGAAAAAGCAGCTCTTCCTCATTGACGGAACGGCCTATATTTACCGATCCTTCCACGCCATCAAAAGCTTGTCAAACTCCAGCGGCATGCCCACCAATGCAGTGTTTGGATTCACCCGGACCATTCTCAAGCTGATACAAGAGAAACAGCCGGAATATGTCGCCGTGTTCTTTGATGCAAAGGGCCCCACCTTCCGGCACGATATGTATGAGGCGTACAAGGCCAACCGTCCGCCAATTCCCGACGATCTTGCCCTTCAGGTACCCTATGTGAAAAAAGTGGTCAAGGCCTTCAATTTTTCCTGTGTTGAAAAACAGGGATTCGAGGCCGACGACCTCATCGGCACCTACGCAAGGATTGCCGAAGAGCAGGGGTTTGAGCCTGTCATGGTCACAGGAGACAAGGACTTCATGCAGCTGGTGACGGAAAATGCCGTAATTTTTGATCCCATGAAGGACAAGGTTATCGACCAGGCTGCCATCCAGGCGGAGTTCAGCCTCACCCCGGCTCAGATCATTGACATGATGGGCATGGCCGGGGATGCTGCCGACAATATCCCCGGAATCCCCGGTGTGGGCCCGAAAACCGCGGTGAAGCTCCTCGGCGAGTTCCACACCATGGAGAATCTCTATGAAAACCTGGATGCCCTCAAAAGCAAAAAAAGCCTGTACAAAAAACTTGTCGAAAACAGGGACCAGGCATTCCTCAGCAGGGATCTTGTCGCCATTGACCGCTATTCCCCCGTTGACCAGGAGATTGAAGCGTTCAAGATCTCTGGGTACAACCGGGAGGAGCTCGCCGCCCTCTTTAAAGAGCTCGAGTTCAAACAGCTCTACAATGACTTTGCCGAAAACAGCCCCAAGGTCCAGAAGGAGTACCGGTGTCTCACAGACCTCAAAGAGATCAAAAAACTGGTCAAACAGCTTGAAAAGGCCGGGATTTTTGCCATTGACACGGAGACCACGTCAAAACACCCCATGCTCGCCTCTCTTGTGGGTCTCTCGTTTTCCCTGGAGGCGCACAAGGCCTTTTACATCCCCGTAGACCACGAAAACAGCCAGGGCCATGCCCAGCCCGATTTTGATAAGGTGCTGGCCATCTTAAAACCCCTCCTGGAAAACCCCGCCGTCAAAAAGACCGGGCAGAAC
>JAWOGI010000046.1:0-6617 GCA_046496975.1 Desulfobacteraceae bacterium
AACCGGCATGAGCAGTGTGCTCACAACAAAAGCCCCAATAACGCAAGCTTGATTTGACCCTCCGTCGCATAAAAAGTTCCCACAGTTTAAGAGTTTATTATGAATTCCTGGCTGTGTTTGTCAAGAAAAAATCCTTGGCAGCAGCATTATCCGTCGGGATGATCCCCTCTGTGGCATGACCGATGTTATGACCAAGCCCGAAAAACCATCTTTCAAAAAAATCGAAAATAATGTAAGATCCCAGAGGTTTTTTAACAGGCTGCTCTATTGTTTTTTAACAGGCTGCTCTATTAAGGACGGTAAGGACGGTTATGAAATATTTTGCAGATCTGCACCTTCACTCCCATTTTGCCAGGGCAACGGCCAAGACCCTCGACCTGGAGCATATGCACCAGGCGGCCCAGTTAAAGGGGATCACCCTGGTGGGTACCGGCGACTTTACCCATCCGGGCTGGCTTGCCGACATCCGGGAAAAACTGGTGCCTGCGGAACCGGGCCTCTTTAAACTGAAAAACGATATTGCAGCCCCCCTTGACCGGGAGATTCCCGAATCGTGCAGAAATCCGGTGCGGTTTATTCTTCAGTGTGAGATCAGCAGCATCTATAAAAAAGAGGGCAGGGTGAGAAAAAACCACAACCTTGTCTATTTTTCCGATATTGCCGGGGTGACAACGTTCAATGCACAGCTGGATCACATCGGCAACCTGGCATCCGACGGCCGCCCCATCCTGGGACTTGACTGTGAACGTCTCCTGGAAATTGTGCTGGAAACCTCCCACGAGGCCTTTCTTGTTCCAGCCCACATCTGGACCCCCTGGTTTTCCATGTTTGGTGCCAAATCGGGCTTTGATTCCATTGAGGAGTGTTTCGGCTCCCTGGCCGGCCATATCTTTGCCGCCGAGACCGGGCTCTCCTCGGATCCCCCCATGAACTGGCGGGTTGCCGACCTTGACCATGTTACTCTGGTGTCAAGCTCCGATGCCCATTCCCCCATGTACATGGGCAGAAACGCATCGGTCTTTACCACAGATCTCTCCTATGCCGCTGTGCGCCATGCCCTTGAAACCGGTGACCTGGAAAAATGCCGGGGAACGGTGGACATGTATCCCCAGGAGGGGAAATACCATTTTGACGGCCACAGGAAATGCAATGTCTCTCTCAATCCCGGGGAGGCAATGGCCGGCAGCGGGCTCTGTCCCCAATGCCGGAAGCCCTTGACCCCTGGGGTCCTGAACAGGGTGCAGCAGCTTGCCACGCGGCCTGAAGGGTATCTTCCCGACACCAGGCAGGGGTACCAGAGCATTGTGCCCCTGGTCGACCTTCTCTCTGAAATCTGCGGTGTGGGCCCGAAAACCAAAAAGGTGGCAGCATGCTACAACAAGGCCCTTGCACTCCTTGGCCCGGAACTTGGGATTCTCCTTGAAAAAAGCAGGGATGAGATCGAAAGGGGAGGCATCCCCCTGCTTGCCGAGGCAGTTGCCAGGATGAGAAAGGGGGCGGTGAAGATATCCCCCGGATTTGACGGAGAGTACGGCAGGGTGAGTATCTTCCATCACGGGGAAAAGGAAAAACTCCTTGGTGAGCCCGAGCTCTTTCCTGTTCATGGAAAACCAGCCTCTGTGAAAAAACCGCCGGCCAGGAGAAAGCCCTCCAGGAAAAAAGAGTCGAAAAGGGCTGCTCTGGCTTCTTCTGCAGAAGAAGCCTCTTCTGCTCTCTTGGAAGTGATACTGAACCATGAGCAGGGCCGGGCACTGGCCGTTGCCGACAGGCCCCTGATCATCGAGGCCGGTCCCGGGACGGGAAAAACAAGAACCATCATTGAAAAGATAAAGCACCTGATTGCTGACAAAGGGGTCTCTCCCGGTGCCATCCTCGCCCTGACATTTACCAACAGAGCGGCAGGCGAGGTAAAAGAGAGGATCCAAAAGGCCGTTCCAGGCGCCGGAACAGAGGTGGCCGCCTCGACATTCCACGCCTTTTGTCTGGCGGTGTTAAAGAATCATGGTGATGGCCAATTCAGTGTTGCCGACGGGACAGTGAGACAAGAGCTTTTCAAACAGGCCTGTTTGAATGTCGGATACGGGAACTCCCGGGCAAATCCGGCCTTTGAGAGGCTGGACCAGATCATGGCAAAGGCGAAACAGCACTGCCTCTCCCTGGAAGATGACCTCGGTGAACTGGCCGGTCCGGAAGAGGCGGCCGTGCTCAAAAGGGTCTGGGCCGAGTACAACAGGCTGATGGCCTTCCTCAATCTTGTGGATTTTGAAGATCTCCTGGTTATGGTTCTCACCCTGATGAAACAGGATTGCCGCCTCCTCCAGGAGATGCAGCAGCGGTTTTCTCACATTTTTGTGGATGAGTACCAGGATATCAACCTGGGCCAGTATCGCCTGGTAAGGCTGCTGGCGGAAAAAGGGAATGGGTTGACCGTCATCGGTGACCCGGACCAGTCAATATACGGGTTCAGGGGATCGGACAACCGGTATTTCAAAAAATTCATGGACGATTACCCCGATGCGGTGAAGATCGTTTTAACCCGGAACTACCGGTCCACCCAGACCATTCTCGATGCCTCGTTCCAGATGATCACCCGGGCAGCAAAGAACGGGGAGAAGGAGAAGCTGTCGTCCCGGGCGGGGGGCAGGGCCAGGGTTGAGATTCTGGAAGCCGCATCCGACCGGGCCGAGGCAGCTGTCGTGGGAAAAAAGATTGAAAACCTTGTGGGAGGCATCTCGCTTTTTTCCATGGATGCGGGAAAGGCCGACCACGGTTCCGGCCGGGGATACTCTTTTTCCGATTTTGCTGTGCTCTACAGAACCCGGAAACAGGCTCTCTTGTTTGCCAGGGCCTTTGAACAGGCCGGAATCCCCTTCCAGACGGCGGACCGGGAGAATCTCTTTGCACAACAGGGGATCAAAGAGCTCATGGCCCTTGTCCGCATTGCCGTGCAGCGCTGGACGGTGTTTGACCTCGAGATCCTCCTTGATCACATGGAGGCCGGGGCAGGAAACAAGACAAAGGAGAAACTCCGGCAGTGGTTTTACACCCTTGACCGACCGGCGGGGCGGGGGCCTTCTGCCCTCTTGGCCCAAACCCCTTTAACGGACATTCGAAGCCATATCCGGAAAAACATTTCCCTGGCCTGTGCCGAACTTGAACGCCTCGGCCTGGCTGTTCAAGGCAGGCCGCCTGAAGAGGCCCTTGAACTCCTGGCCGGAAAGAGCGGCATCAAAGGGGTGATTCTGCAGAGTGACACCAAAGCGGCGGCGTATAACCGGCTTCTCTTACATGCCCAGGGCTGCACCGGGGGCCTGACAGCCTTCCTTGACAGCCTTGCCCTGGACAGGGATACCGAAAGCATTGAACCCGGTGCGGAAAAGGTCTCTTTGATGACAATCCACGGGGCAAAGGGGCTGGAGTTTCCCGTGGTGTTTGTCACAGGGTGTGAACAGGGGCTTCTGCCCTATGCCGGGAAGGGAAAGGGAGTTGACGATGTGGAGGAGGAGAGGCGGCTTTTTTATGTGGCCATGACAAGGGCAAAGGATCTGCTCTGTCTCTCCCATGCAAAAAAGAGGAGGGTTTTTGGTGCGGTAAAGAAGTGTGTGAAATCCCGATTTTTATCTGATATAGAAGAGCGGCTCAAGGCTTACGAGGCAAGGAGCGGCAGATTCAAGAACAAACAACCAAAAGCAAAGCAGCTGGAGCTGTTTTAAGGAAATCAGGAGTATGGAAGAAGAGTTGGTGAAAAAAGAGACCCTTGGCAATGGAGAGATCCTGGAAATTTTTGATTGTTCCCGCAAGATCTCAGAGGATGCCTTTCTTGTGAAAATGAAGGCCAGGATAACGGTGCCGGTCAGGGAGGAGCTGTTTTCCAGGGAAGGGGCGGCCTGGGGGTCTTTCCAGGAGATTGTGAATAAAGTGGGCCCATCGGTTGCCTTTGAGTACACCGGCGAGAGAAATTTTATCATGAATCCCGACAGGGAGACTGTTTTTCAAGCCCTTGTCGACACCTTTTTTGAAAACATGGTGCCGTATCTTTCCAAACCCGGGTTTCCGGAGAAGCTGGTTCTTAAACGGTATAAAGAGGCCTGTTAAAGCTGTTTTATAAGAAAGCCATCAGCCTTTGTTGTGGACCAAGCTCCCACAAAGTAAAAGATTCGGCCCGGGCTTTGATCATTGGGGCAGAGAGGGCCATGGCGAACAGGGGGGATTCATGTACTGGCGCAAACTGTTTATGATCATGGTACTGCTGCTGATGCCGGGGACGGTTTCTGCTGATATTTACATGTTTGTTGACAGCAGCGGCGTGGTGCACTTTACCAATGTCCCCACCTCCCCGGATTACAAGCTTTACATCCGGGAATCCGGAGAAGGTGCAAGCTCCCCCGCCGGCACCGGCCGGTTTGACCGGCATATCATCCGGGCCGCGGGAAAGTTCGGTGTGGAAGCAGCCCTTATCAAGGCCGTCATAGAAGCCGAGTCCGGTTTTGATCCAAAAGCCCAGTCAAACAAAGGGGCAAATGGGCTGATGCAGATCATGCCGGACAATTACAAAGCCCTGGGAATATCAGACCCCTTTGATCCTCTCCAGAATATCATGGGGGGTACCCGATACCTCAAACGGCTTGTGGAGAGGTACAAGGGCAGGCTGTCCCTGGTGCTTGCCGCATACAATGCCGGCCCGGATGCGGTTGACCGGTACAGTGCCGTGCCCCCGTTCAAGGAGACAAAACAGTTTGTCAGCAGGGTGATGCAGCGCTACACCGTATACAAGGCGAAATTCTGAGGCGGACAGTTTTATTGGCTTTCCATGACAGGGGCCTGCCGGCAAACAGCCGGCATGTTAATTACAGTAGTCGGCCAGGCCGTTAATTGGCAATGTCCAGGTCCATCTGGCTGATGAAATGTGCCAGCTTTTCTTTTATCTCCGGGCGCTCCATGGCAAAGGCGAGGTTTGCCATCTGGAAGCCCGCCTTGTCGCCGCAGTCAAACCGGGTTCCCTCGAATTTGTAGCCGAAGATGGGCTGGGTTTCGAGCAGCTCCTCCATGGCATCGGTCAGCTGGATTTCACCGCCGGCACCGGTTTTCTTTTTTCCCAGCAGGTCAAAGATCCGGGGGGTCAGGATGTAACGTCCGATGATGGCAAGGTTGGACGGTGCATCGGCAGGGTCAGGTTTTTCCACCATTCCTCTGATGCGGACCACGTTGTCCTCTGTTTCGTTGCCCTTGATAATGCCGTATTTGTCCGTCTGATTTCTGTCCACCTCCATGACAGCGGCAATGGATGCCCTGAGCCTGTCAAACCGCTGGATCATCTGGGAGAGCACAGGGGTTTTGGACTTTATCATGTCATCGGCCAGGAGCACGGCAAAGGGTTCGTCGCCCACGATATCCCTGGCGCACCAGATGGCGTGGCCCAGTCCCTTTGGTTCGTTCTGTCTGGTGTAGATGATGGTGCCGGTCTTTGGCACCAGATCTTCTATCTGGTTTAAAAGGTCCTCCTTTTTTTTGTTTTTCAGGGTGAGTTCCAGTTCAAAGGACCTGTCAAAATGGTCTTCCAGGGCTTTTTTCCCCCTGCCGGTTACAAAGATGATCTGTTCGATGCCGGCGGCAAAGGCCTCTTCAACGGCATACTGAATAATGGGTTTGTCAACAACAGGGAGCATCTCCTTTGCCATGGCTTTGGTGGCAGGGATGAACCGTGTGCCAAGTCCTGCAACGGGAAATACTGCTTTTCTGATTTTCATGCAAATCTCCTTTGATAGGGGTTTTTCATTTCCTAATACGTTTTGCTTGATATGTCAATTTACTTGGGATTTTTTTGCTGGAGGGGTTGACCGGCAGCGGTGAGCACAGGGAGTGACGACGCTGCCGGTCAATGAGGGGTGGTTAATGAGGGGTGGTTAATGCTGGCAGGGAGAGTTGGGGTCATGCCCGCATTCATTCTCTCCGGTAACAAGGGTCTTGTTCAAATAGTCGGTAACAATTTTTTCAGGGGTGTCCACCGGAGCACCGGTGATAACATCCACACCCGCCTGGGCAAAGAGCTGTTTTGCCATCTGCCCCATGCCCCCGGAGATCACCACATTGACGTTTTTCTCCTTGAGCCATTTGGGCAGCACCCCGGGTTCGTGGGGGGGCGGTTCAAGAACTTCTGTGGATTTGATTTCGTTGTTTTCAACATCGACAAAGCAGAACTCTCTGCAGTGGCCAAAATGGGCAGTGAGTTTGCCCATTGCTGTGGGAATTGCAAATTTCATGATTTTATTCCTTATCAAATTTTTTATGAAAGCCGTCAGCCGTCAGCCGTCAGCCATCAGTACTAAGCTACTCAGCTACTCAGCTAACAGCTTTCATTCTTCGTTGTGGCCGATTCCATGACCATGGATCGGCTGCCTCTAATTCGACTTGGCTTCGCGTCTACGACCCAACCTTTGTTGTGAGCACGCTGCTCGTGGCCGTTATATGGTAATGGTGATGAGTGGGCCGGTTCATAACTTCGGCCGAAAGTGTTGGTTCTTGGGCCAAAGGAGGCTTTTATGGTTTCCGGGGTCGTTAAACCCAGTGGCCATCCACATTGGGTCCGCCGGCAGACTTGAGTTCTCCTGCATTGAACT
>JAWOGI010000206.1:0-11198 GCA_046496975.1 Desulfobacteraceae bacterium
ATAATTTTTCCCCCATCAGATATTTTTGGTCCCAGAGTAATTTCCATATTTTGTATTTTATTTTCGTTCAGATCTAAATAATATTCATTTAATGGAATTGGTCTTTCCGAACAGATAGCTTTATATACCGGACAAGAAAAGCGTCAAAGGCAGATTTATCACAAACTCCCCGGAAGGTACCCTGTTTGTCATCACAGGCCAGGTGACCAGCAACTCCGTAAAACCTGCCAGCCATGCAAAGGTCACCGGCACCCTGCTCACCAAGGGCAAGGTCAAGGCCAGGGAAAAAACCGTTTTCTGCGGCAACGTCATAGATGAAGAGAAACTCAAGACCCTTGACATGGCAAAGATTGAAGAACTCCTCTCCAACAGGGACGGGAAAAACGGCACAAACACCAGCATCACCATGGCACAGCCCGTATCGTTCATGATCGTGTTCAGCGATCTGCCTGACAACCTGGAGAACTTCACCGTCACAGTTGCCGGATTTGACAAAAAAAGTAAAAATAACAGTTGACACCAGGCCGGACCGATGATACATTCATCTGGTTTTTCGGCGATGTAGCTCAGTTGGTTAGAGCATGCGGCTCATATCCGCAGAGTCCGGGGTTCAAATCCCTGCATCGCCACCATATAACACAATGCCGGTCTGCCTGAGAGTGTTGATTCAGGAAGACCGGCTTTTTAGTTTAAGGAGCAAGACCCCATGCCGGGAGTATATGAAATCTACGTAAAGGACCATTTTTCCGCAGCCCATGCCCTGAAAGGGTACGATGGAAACTGCTCCAGGCTCCATGGCCACAACTGGATCATCGAGGCCTTCGTCCAGTGCCGAAGGCTCAATTCCATCGGCATCGGCATCGATTTCAGGGATGTGAAAGAGACCCTGAAGCAGATCCTCAAAAATCTCGACCACACCAACCTCAACGAGCTTGCCGAATTTGGAACCATCAACCCCACTTCGGAGAACATTGCACGTTTTCTCTTTGAGGAACTTGGAAACCGGTTCAACACGGAACATATCAAGGTCTCAAAGATCAAGGTGTGCGAAACCCCGGGCTGCGGCTCGGCGTACTGGGAGGAGTAGGTGGCCCTGAACGTCTCTGAAATATTCTTCAGCCTCCAGGGGGAATCCACCTTTGCAGGGCTGCCCTGCGTCTTTGTCAGGCTTTTCGGCTGCAACCTTGCCTGCTCGTGGTGTGACACTGTTTACGCCAGGGACCCGGCAGAAAAGAGCCGCTCCATGGAACTTGCCGCCATCATGGAAGAGATAGAGGCCTTTGGATGTTCCCTGGTTGAGATAACCGGGGGAGAACCCCTGCTTCAGAAGGAGACCCCCCTTCTCATCAAAAAACTCCTTCAGAAGAAATTCAAGGTCCTCCTGGAGACCAACGGCAGCCTCTCCATTGCCGAGGTTCCCCAGGGCTGCGTCCGGATCATTGACATCAAATGCCCCTCCAGCAGAGAATCCGGCAGGAACATGTACGAGAACCTCGAGCTTCTGACCCAAACCGACCAGGTGAAATTTGTCATTGCCGACGGCGATGATTACCAGTTTGCCAGGCAGGTAATGAAGCGCCTTGGCCATATCCCCGGGGAGAATATCCACCTTTCCCCTGTTTCCGGCACAACAGCACCAGAACAGATTGCCCGGTGGATGCTCCGGGACAGACTTGGGGCAAGGCTCTCCCTGCAGCTGCACAAAATCATCTGGAATCCTGAAAAAAGAGGGGTATAAAAAAGCGCCATGGCGATAACAGAAAAAAGGGCCGTTGTTCTTTTAAGCGGGGGGATCGACTCCACAACGGCGCTGGCCGTTGCAAAATCACAGGGGTTCACCGTCTTTGCCATGAGCTTCCGGTACGGCCAGCGCCATGTTGCTGAACTCCAGGCCGCCGAAAAAACGGCCCGGGCCCTCGGGGCCAAAGAGCACATGATCGTTGATGTGGACCTTGGACGAATCGGCGGATCGGCCCTGACCGACGGCACCGGGATCCCCAAGCACGACTCGGTGCAAGAGATTGAACAGAACGAAGAGATCCCTGTTACCTATGTGCCTGCCAGGAACACGATCTTTCTCTCCTACGGTGTTGCCCTTGCCGAGGTTGTCAAGGCAGAGGCCATCTTCATCGGGGTGACAGCCGTGGACTACAGCGGCTACCCCGACTGCAGGCCCGAATATATCCACGCCTATGAAAAAATGGCAAACCTTGCCACAAAAACCGGGGTGACCAACGAAACAAGCCTTGAAATCAAAACCCCCCTCATAACCCTCTCCAAGGCAGAGATCATCCAGCTGGGGGTCAGCCTGGGGGTGGATTACGCCCTGACCCTGAGCTGCTACGACCCGGACGGGAAGGGAAGATCCTGCGGCAGGTGCGACAGCTGCCTCCACCGCAAAAAAGGCTTTGCCGGGGCAGGAATGGATGACCCGACCCTCTATTCCCAGTGACTCTGATAAAAAGAGGGGCTTGGTCATAACATCGGCCACTTGTCACATTTGGCGGGCCAACGGGGTCAGGCTTTTTCTCATATTTTTTTCTTCCTGAAGAAATCAATAACAAAGTTGATATGGTTTTTCATGGCATCAAAGGCGCCATCGGTATCCCGGGCTGTGATGCTGTTGAAAATGGCACGGTGCTGTTCATCTATTTTTTTAATGTTGACCGGATCCTCATACAGGGAGGCAAGGCTCTCTTTGATACCCTGGAACAGGTAGTCGTAAAAATTGCGCATGATATACACGTGCAGGGGGTTTTTGGTGGCATAGGCGATTCCCATATGGAAAGAGGTGTCTGCGCCTGTTCCCCTGCGCCCGGACGCCACCTCATTTTTCATCTCCACAAGGGTCTGTTCCATGGTATTGAGGTCTGACTCATCGGCCCGTTTGGCAGCAATGGCTGCGGCATTGCACTCCAGCCCCATCCTGACCATGAGGAGATCTTCCAGGGAAGCGTTCTGGGACTGCATGGCTTCACCCAGGGGACTGGTTTCAGCGGATAAAAGGCTCTTTACAAAAGTCCCCTGGCCCTGTTTCTGCTCCAGCAGACCCACGGCAACAAGTCTTTGAACCGCATCCCTGATGGTTGTCCGGCTGACATTCATCTTCTCCGCCAGCTGCCGTTCTGTCATCATTTTTTCACCTGGCTTCAGGGTTCCCCGGAAAACAAGCTCTCTTATCTGGTCAAAGACCTGGTCCGATATCCGCTTCGGTTTGACAGGTTTAAATTCGATATTCACGTATAGCTCCATTTTTCTTTAATAACTCTGCATAGAGCTCAACAGGATGTCTGACATAAACACTTTTGTTCTGTTTGGCCAGCATATCGGAAATCTGGATCATGCAGGCCGGACATGAGGTGGCAACGGTTTCACATCCTGTTGCGATGATGTTCTCAGCTTTGCAGGTTCCTATATCACTGGAAAGATCATAGTGTTTCAGGTTAAAGCTCCCTCCCATTCCACAACACTGATCGGCATCGTTCATCTCGATCAAATTTTTCCCGGACGCTTTTATCAGGTTTCTCGGCTCAGCCGCCACTCCCAGGGATTTAAAAAGATGGCAGGGATCGTGGTATGTGACACAATTCCCTGTTTCGGTTTCGGATACAGCACCGCCCTGTTCGTCTGCCACAGAATCGAGAAGCTGGCTGATATCAAGAATTTTTTCAGAAACATCTGCCAATCGTTTTTTCATGCTCGGGTTGGGCCGATGGTAAAGCTTGGGCCAGAGTTTTTTTATGGTGGATGTGCAGGTGGCACAGGCCGTTACAATGTAATCAAACTCATGGTGCAAAAAGAGATCAAGGTTGTGGTTAACAAGGCTGGTAAAAGTTTTCCTGTCACCTGAGGCGGTTGCAGGAATTCCGCAGCAGCCCTGACCCCGGGGCACGGTAACACGAAAATTATGATAGGCCAGAACAGTGATGGCATCCCGGGCGATATGGGGAAAGACCTTGTCGATGACACATCCGGTAAAAAAAAGAACCGAGGGACCGGTATTGGTTTCTGCCGCCTTTATGCCAGAAGAAACCATTTTATGAAAAGGAACCGGTGCAAGGCGTTTTAGATGCCGCCCCCCTGTCAGCGGGGAAATCAGGCGGGCACAGGATGTATCCTGAAGATTTTTTTCCGTTCGGGTGAAAATAGCCTGGAACCGCTCAAACCCTTCACACAAGTGATCAAACAGCCCCGGATTGGCCAGCAACCTTCGAAAAAGAAACTTTTCCGCAAAAGACAAGCCCCTGTATTCGGCCAGAATGGCTCTGGCTTTGGCAAAAATCTCCAGCGCATTGACTCCGCTGGGGCAGTTGGCCGCACAGGACCCGCACAACAGACATCTGTTGAGTCTTGATTCAACCCCTTTGGGATCGGTGAACATATTTTCCATAAGCCCGTCAAGGAGGGCAAGCTTTCCCCGTGCCACATCGGCCTCTTTTCCCGTCTGGCCGTAAAGAGGACACACAGCCTGACACATACCGCACCTGGTACAGATCACCAGCTGTTCTTCAAGCTCACTGACAAGCCCGGCAAGCTCCTTCATTCCCGCCATATTTCTATTCTCCTTTTTTTTCTTTTCTTTAAATGGAGCAAAAGACAAGCAGTTTCTTACAGCCGGAGGTCCTTACACTGTAATTTTACCCGGATTCAGTATGCCATAAGGATCCATCGCCTTTTTAAGCCTCTTTGAAAAAAGAACAGAGGACCGGCCCACCTCTTTTTCAAAAAACGGAGCCTTGGCAAGGCCCGTTCCATGCTCTCCTGACAGGGTGCCACCGAGTAGAAGGGCTTTGTCAAAAATCTCTTCAATGGCCTTTTCCACCCGTCTCCACTCTTTTTTATCCCGCTTGTCCGTCAGGATTGTCGGGTGAAGGTTGCCGTCCCCGGCATGGCCAAATGTGCCGATTTGAAGTTTGTACTTTTCTGTTATCTCCTCCAGGGCCTTGACCATATCGGGAATTTTGCTCCTTGGAACCGTGGCATCTTCCAGAACAAGGGTAGGCCTCAATTTTGCCAGGGCAGACAAGGCGCTTCGCCTTGCCGCCCAAACCTTGTCCCTCTCCTGGTCACTCTCTGCCATCCTTATACGGCCCGCTCCCATTTTTCGGCACACCTGCTCAACCCTGTCTGCATCTTCTTCAACCTCGGCAGGATGACCGTCCACTTCTATCAGAAGAAGGGCGGCAGCGTCAACAGGAAGTCCTGCACTGCTGTATGCTTCAACGGCCCGGATGGTAAAATTGTCAAGGATTTCAAGGGTTGCCGGTACAATACGCCCTGAAATTATTCCGGCAACCGCCTGGGAGGCCTGTTCCATGGTGTTAAAAACAGCCATCATGGATTTGCGTGCCCTTGGAAGGGGAATCAGCTTTAAAACAAGCTCATCAACAATGCCAAGGGTACCCTCGGAGCCGGTAATAAGCCCGGTAAAATTATACCCGGTGGCGCATTTCACCGTCCTGGACCCGGTATTTACCTGTTCCCCGAAAGCATCAAAAAAACTCATTCCCATGACATAGTCACTGGTCACCCCATACTTCAGCCCCCTTAAACCGCCGGCGTTCTCTGCCACATTGCCGCCAAGGGTGGAAACCGCCTGACTCCCCGGATCAGGGGGATAAAAAAGCCCTTTTTTTTCAACGGCCCCAGCCAGTTTTGCCGTTACAACGCCTGGCTGCACAACAGCGTACATGTCCTGCTCATTTATCTCCAACACGGCGTTAAGGCGGGTTGTCAACAGAACGATACCGCCATTGACCGGAATGGTTCCCCCGCTTAAATTGGTTCCTGCCCCCCTGACGGTGACGGGAAGCCTGTTTTCACTGCACAGTTTGACAATTTTTCCCACAGCCTCGCTGGTGTGCGGAATTACAGCAGCTTCCGGTTTCGCAGCATCCAGCACTGCAGCATCGTAGGAGTAGGTGACCATGTCTTCCTGGTCTGTCAACAGATTCTCGTTGCCCACAATGGTTTTTAATTCGTCAAGTATCGTTTTGCTTATCATAGAGACCTCTTTTCATGGCAAGCCTGCCACGGTTGTCTATTGGTATTACCAAAACAAACAAAAACTGATTCCCCTTCCTGGAAAAGAAAAATCTGTTTTGGTATGACCTCTTTTGATTCCCCTTTCTTTTCAAACCGACAATGTTAAAAATTCTGTTATGGTAATGCATTATCAAAGATCCAAACGAAATACAAATCTTTTTTATTTTTTTCTTGACAAGAGTCGCGCTCTGATTTTAGTATTGGTCATACCAACGGAAGAGGATGTTTTTTTCAAACATCTTAAATACCAATCACCAACCAGTCTTGGCTAAAGACAGGGCATGTCGTAAAAGAAAGGGGGGATAACATTTAATAAATCGTAAAAGAGTCTTTTCGTAAGTTTTGATGTTGACCTATTTCAATTTCCACAAAACACCACTGGAGGAAAAAATGAAAAAAGTATTAACCCTGACCATCGCCTGTTTTCTGGCACTTGTTCTTGTAAGCGGAACGTCCTTTGCCGGCAAGCGGGCCAAGTTCGGAGAGGACCCACGGCACAAGGATGCCAAGCGTGTCATGTTTAAAACATCGAAAGAGAAAATTCGATGGAAAATGGTCATGCCCTGGTCCAAAGGGCTTCTCTTCTACGACATTGCCACCCATTTTGCAGACAGTGTCCGCCTGGCCTCTGCCGGAAGGCTGGATATCAAGCCCTTTTCCGCAGGCGAGCTGGTCCCTGCCATGCAGTGCTTTGATGCCGTGAGCAAGGGGTCTGCCCAGGTGGGACACGACTGGCCAGGTTATTGGAAGGGAAAAAACGAGGCCTTTGTGGCCTTTGCTTCGGTTCCCTTTGGCCTGGATGCCGAAGGATACAACATCTGGCTCTACGAAAGGGGCGGAATTGAGATGATGCAGGACCTCTACGGACAATTCAACCTCTTTGCCCTCCCCGGAGGCCAGTGCGGTCAGGAAATGGGACTCTCCTCCAACAAACGGGCCACCAAAATGGAGGATTTCAAGGGCATGAGAATCAGGACCCCGGGCTGGTTCATGGACATCATGAACAACCTGGGCGCATCGGTCAGCCCCCTTCCCGGCGGCGAGGTCTACCTGGCCCTGGAGCGAGGCGTCATCGATGCTGCAGAATTTTCCTCGCCGGCCATCAACTATCCCATGGGATTTGACGACATCACCAAATACGCCATCCAGCCCGGCGTTCACCAGCCGGGCATCCAGTGCGGCCTCTTCTTCAACCAGGACGCCTACGACAAGCTCCCCGAGGACCTGAAATGGATCATCGACATCTGCGCCAAAGAGACCCAGCTGTGGAGCTACAACTGGATCAACTCCCTCAACGCAAAGGCCATCCCCCTGTTCAAGGAAAACATGGAATTTGTCAAGATGGACACGGATACCCTGGTCGAGTTCAGAAAAACCACAAAAACCTATATCGATTCTCTCAAGAAAAAATACCCCGACGTGAAAAAAGTGATGGATTCCCAGGAGGCCTTCATCGAAGATTATGCCGACTGGAGAAACGCCAGAAGCGGTGCGACACCGTGGCCCTATGAGACATACATAAAGGGGAAGATCACCGAATAACCCCTGTTACCGGCAACACCCACTTTCCGGTGCTGCAGCACCGAGCACCGGAACAAGACAGAGGCAGGGGGCCGGCCCCGGAGGACGTCAACGGCCGGCCCCTTACCCTGATAGTGCGGCGTAACCGAAACCCCGTGTTCAAACACCAAACAAGGAAGATACAATGCTGGAATCGGTATCCAACAGAATTGAATGGTTCAGCAGAAAAGAGGGAGAGATCATCTCATTTCTTGTCTACCCCCTGCTGTTCATCGTCATCTATGAAGTTTTCATGAGGTATGTGTTCAACGCCCCGACCTCATGGGGTTTTGAGGCAACAACCTTTCTGTACGGCCTTCACTACATGTTCGGTTTTGCCTATACCGATGTGAAGGATTCCCATGTCAAGGTCGATATTTTCACCTCCTACCTGTCCGGAAAATGGCAGACCATCCTCAGCATCGCAACCAATGCTGTTTTTTTCATGCCGGTGATGTTCTTCATGACCATATGGGCCTTCAAGTACGCATACAGCTCCACCATGGGACTGGAAATCAACTCCACATCCTGGGCTCCTCCCATCTGGCCCTTGAAGATTCTCATGGCATGCTGCTTTCTCATTCTCTTTTGCCAGGGCATTGCAAACCTGATCAACGATATCAACAAACTGAAGAGGTCTTTCCATGAGTCTTGAATTTATGACAATCGCCATGTTTGTCACTTTGATTTTGGCCATCACCCTGGGCCACCCCCTGGCATACACCCTGGCAGCGGTTGCGACCCTTTTTGGTCTGATTGACAACGGCTTCTCCATCCCCATGCTCTTTGACATGTTTGCCAACAATGCATGGGGGCTGATGAACAACTACACCCTGGTGGCCATCCCTCTGTTTATCCTCATGGCCCAGCTCCTGGACCGGTCAAAGGTATCCGACGCCCTTTTTGAATCCCTCTACATTGTCCTGGGGGGAATCAAGGGAGGCCTGGGTCTGGCCGTTGTGGTTGTGTGCACGGTGTTTGCCGCCACCACCGGCATCATCGGCGCCTCGGTGGTTGCCATGGGACTTTTGGCAACCCCGGCCCTTCTTGAAAAGGGATACCAGAAAGAGCTGACCAGCGGCATCATCTGTGCCTCGGGCACCCTGGGAATCCTCATCCCGCCGAGCATCATGATGGTGGTCTTCGGCGGACTGACCGGCATGAAAGAGACCTCTGTGGGCAACCTCTTTGCCGGTGCCATCGTCCCCGGCATTATCCTCTCCGGGCTCTACTTTGCCTATATCCTGATCCGGTGCAATATCAATCCCGACCTGGGGCCGCCCATCTCAAAAGCCGAGGCATCCAAACACACGGCGGCCGAGAAATGGGCCATGACCATGAAATCTTTGGTTCCGCCCCTGGCCCTTATCCTCGCCGTCATGGGCACCATCCTCGCCGGCGTGGCCACCCCCACGGAAGCCGCAGGGCTCGGGTCCGGAGGCGCCCTGCTTCTGGCCTTCTTCAATGGGAAACTCAACTGGCAGGTCTTGAAAGAGGCCAGCTACTCCACCCTCAGGACCACATCCATGGTGATGATGCTCTTCATCGGCGGGAAGTTCTTCAGCACGGTGTTTCTCAGCATGGGCGGCGGAGATGTCGTGGCGTATCTTCTCATCGGAAGCGGCATGGACCGCTGGCTGATCCTCGGGTTGATGATGCTCATCGTCTTTTTAATGGGGATGTTCATTGACTGGGCCGCCATTCTCCTGGTCACCGTACCGATCTTCATGCCCATTGCCATGGAGCTGGGGTTTGATCCCCTCTGGTTCGCCATCCTCATGTGTGTCAACCTCCAGACCTCCTTTCTGACGCCACCTTTTGGGTACGCCCTCTTCTACTTCAAGGGAGTGGCGCCGCAAGACTTTACCATGATGCACATCTACCGGGGCATCCTCCCCTTTGTGTTGCTGCAGGTGATCAGCATTGGCATCATAGCCCTCTTCCCGGCTGTTGTCACCTGGCTGCCGGGGGTCTTTTTCGGATAACGGCCATGGGCAGCGTGCTTACACCAAAAAGCGAATCGAAGAGGCCGAGCCAAGTCGAATTAGAGGCAGCCGATCCGGATTTTTTCCGTAGCGATTTTCAGCGCCCCGGTCAGCATGGACGCTGGACGGTGGCCGGCTGCCTCTTACGAATACGAATCCCGTTTTCCGGCAATGGATTGAGTAATGAACAGCAAAAAGGGTGAATTATGGAAACCCCGAAAATAAAAGCAACATTCATTCAAAAGGCGGAAAGTGTATCCGCCTTTGTATACGAGGTAACCTCCATGGATGGGGCTTTCCGGCAGACCCTTGACCTGTGCAGGAAAAAGGAACCTTGCCGGAATCTCGTTCAAAGAACTGAGACTAAGAAAAACAGTGACAGTGCCTCTCCAAACAAGACCATTGCCGCCCCTGGTCTCTCCGAAGAGCTGTTCAACGCCTTTGACCTTCTCTGCCGGCAGGAAAAGAGAGATCTTGTTCAAAGCAATCTGCGCAGGTATGCCGCCGGTCTGGATATCGGGTTCACCATAGCCGATTTCGGCATTGCCGAAACCGGCACCCTGGTTATCGGCTCAGACAGCGAAGAGACACGGCTTGCCACCATGATATGCGATCTCCACGTTGCCCTGGTGCCGGAATCAAAAATAGCTGCAACGGCCCTGGAAATTGCAGAACCGTTGAAAGAGATGACAGCAGGCCCATCGTCCTACACGGCCTTCGTCACCGGGGCCAGCAGAACCGCCGACATAGAACGGGTCCTTGCCATTGGGGTCCACGGTCCCGTGGAGCTTCACATCATCATACTTGCCGGGGAGTAATCATGGAAAACCAGAAAAAAACCAAATCCTACAAAAAGAGAATTGACAATTCCCTGGAAAACGATTTTTTACGATCTGCCATGGACAAGTTTGCCGTTGCCTACCGAAGCGGCAGATCCAGGGCCTTTGCCGACATGGATGTCGATTCCCTGGTCGACGAGGTTGCCGGCATTAAAAAAAATGCCATTGAAAACAATCACCGTCTGCTGACAGCATTTTCAAAAAAGGCCGAGGAGAATAACATCCATCTCCACATGGCCGCCACCGCCGAAGATGCCTGCCGAATCATCCAGGAGATCGCCGAAAAGAGCGGTTCCAAGAAAATTATCAAATCCAAATCCATGACCGCCGAGGAGATCCATCTAAATCCCTGGCTTGAAAATCACGGTCTTGAAGTGACGGAAACCGACCTCGGGGAATGGATCGTCCAGCTGCGCCATGAAGGCCCTTCCCACATGGTCATGCCAGCCATTCACCTCTCAAGGTTCCAGGTGGCCGATCTTTTTTCCAACGTCACCGGAACGGTTCAGGATTCCGAAATCGAAAAGCTGGTCAAGGTGGCAAGAGAGGAACTCAAGGCAAAATTCATCGACGCCGACATGGGAATCACCGGGGCCAACTATGTCCTGGCAGACTCGGGGACCATCGGCCTTGTCACAAATGAGGGCAATGCCAGGCTGGTCACCACCCTGCCCCGGGTGCATGTCGCCCTGGCCGGCATTGACAAGCTCCTCCCCTCCATCACCGAGGCGTTGACCATCAACCGGATTCTGCCCCGCAACGCAACGGG
>JAWOGI010000072.1:0-22200 GCA_046496975.1 Desulfobacteraceae bacterium
TTTCCGGGAACGGCGCCAAAGCGGGCAATAAATGAAAAAACGGCGGGAAATCCAAAAAAGACCTTGCATCTTTGCCCTCTGTTTCGGTAATACAGTGGAGATGTATTGTCTGGGAGTTGTTCGGCTTTTGGGTCTCACAAGGGATGCGCGGCAGTGATGAAAGCTGAATGTTTTAAAATTCGAGCTTAACAAAGAGACGTCTGTTATGAAGCAAGCCATTGGCATTGTAGTGAAAAAAGATGAAAAAGCCCAAAAAAAAGCCGTGGAACTGGAAGCCTGGTTGAAAAAAAAGGGAATCAAGGTGATCTTTGCCGACAACTTTGACTCTCCCCTGCCCGCATCGGATTTTTTCTGCATCATCGTTCTTGGCGGGGACGGCACCTTTCTCAGCGCAGTCCGTTTAATCGGCAGCAGGGAGATTCCCCTTATGGGTATAAAATTCGGAGAGGTGGGGTTTCTCGCCGAAACAACGGAAAACGATCTTTGCAAAGCAGTGACAGCACTCCTTGAGGGCCGGTTTTC
Source organism: Desulfobacteraceae bacterium (assembly GCA_046496975.1). GTDB lineage: Bacteria > Desulfobacterota > Desulfobacteria > Desulfobacterales > Desulfobacteraceae > DATFJZ01. Next base: position 523 of record JAWOGI010000072.1, read on the forward strand.
CGTTGAGGAGCGCATGTGCCTCAATGTAAGTGTCATCAGAAAAGAAGAAGAGATCGCTTCCGTGGACGTTCTCAACGATGTTGTGATCAATAAAAGCGCCTTGTCCCGGCTGGCTTACAGTGCGGTCTATATTAACTCCAGCTATCTGACCACGTTCAAGGCCGACGGTCTTATCGTGGGAACTCCCACCGGGTCCACGGCTTACTCCCTGGCAGCAGGAGGGCCTGTGATTCATCCAACGGTGCCCGGTATCATCCTGACCCCCATCTGTCCCTTTACCCTGACCAACCGCCCCCTGATCGTTGCTGACACGTCGGAAATCGAAATCCGGCTTGAAGGCGACCCCTCGGACATTGTTCTGACCTTTGACGGCCAGGAAGGCATGGACATCGACTCCAGGGACAGGATCATTGTAAAAAAGAGTGCCAATTCGGTAAAAATGATCACATTTTCAGACCAGAACTATTTTAATGTCCTCAAGGCAAGGCTCATGTGGAGTGGCGGAAAGCCCTGAAAGCCCCCGGCCGGGGAGGGGTCATTCATGTTTCCCGGACAGAGGGGGTGGGGTGGCCGGGGTTTCCCCGGTCTGCTGGCTCAAATAGAGCCCTGAAAAAACAATGGCGCAGGCAATGTACTGCTCAAAGGTGAGCCGCTCCTTTAAAACAGCCATGCCCATGAACAAAGCAAAGACAGGGATCAGGTTGACAAAGGCCGAGGCCTGGCCGGCCGGGATCCTGGACACACCGTAATTAAAGCAGCCGTAGGCGCCAAGGGTGACAACAGAGCCGAGATATATCACTGCGGCCATTGCAACGGGGGCTGCAGCAGGGGGCATGGCTGGTGAGCCGATGAAAACCAGGGGAAAGTAAAAAAGGGTTCCGGCGAAGGCCTGGACCGCTGTAAGAAACAGGGGGGAGTATCCCCTTTCCGTCAGTTGTTTCAGGATAATGGTGTAGCCGGCAGCACACACCATGGCAACCAGTTCAAAAAGGTTTCCCAGGGGGGGATTGGGCGCATCGAGGGACGCTTCTCCGCCGAAACTCAGCCAGCAGGCCCCAAACACTGAGAGTCCCAATCCTGCAAGGGTTTTCAAACTAAGGGGCTCTTTTAAAACAAAAAAGGCGGCGCAGGATACCATCAGGGGCAGCAGTGCCGTGATCATGCCGGCCTGGGAGGCAGTTGTCAGTTCAATGGCCTTTGCTTCAAAGAGGAAATAGAGGCAGGGCTCGAGCAGGACCATCAGAGCAATGGATTTGATGTCCTTTTTATGTACCCGGTTTTTTCTGAACAGGCCGGGGATGCAGAGAACACAGACCGTGCCGATGGCCATTCTGCCGAAAATGACAACCATGGGGGGATAGGCGTGAAAGGCAAGCTTAAGGGCGACAAACGAGCTGGCCCATAAAAAGGTTGCCGTGAGCAGAGCCATGTAAGGCAGCAAGTTTTTCCGGGCAGGGGGGGTACTCATGGGGTTTTCCTCTGTAAGGGGCATTGAACAAGGCGCTTTGAACCTGCTCGGCTTGGGTTTTCGCCGGCTGTTTTGGAAAAAACAGTGCAAAACAGGCCGGGCCTGATGAATACTTGAAAATACCCGGGCAGGATACCATTTTTTGACAAAAAAAGAAACAAACAACAAAAGCCTGACCTCTTTGGCCCGCCAACTGAAACGAGTGGCCCATGGTATGATCAAGCCCTATCCGGAGGAGCAGACTTGTCGGGGCTACAGACAATCCCGGTGCAGAACCGGAGAAATCCAAATAGGGAGGGTGCATGATAGATCGAAAGACTGTAACAACGCTTAATCTGAAGCCTTTGACCCAGAATGGCTGCTATCGTTTGTTTGTCAGGATCAATTCTGAGTTTAAAACCAGGAGCGATCTGGAAGAGGCAATTTCATGGTGGCAGGACGACCCGGAGAAACTCAACCATTTGTGGTGGGTTCTCAATTACTATTTTGAAAAATTTGATTCTGACAGGCGTTTGAAGGCATGTATTGAAAACCAGCTGGATCTTCTTGCCAGGCAGAAAAATGTCTCCACGGAGGAGCCTTGACATCTCACTGTCATGGTCCGTGTTATGATCAAGGCCCTTCGCTGCCTGGATCGACCCCCCATATGTCAACAATTTTTGTTTCGCCGGTGTAGTCAACGGTCTGGTATTTTGTGATGCTTGAAAGCTTTTTTGTGATTTTTGAGATCCGTTTTGTCTGGTTGTCAATGGCTTTCAATTCGTTTGAGAATGGCGCATCTTTCCCGTTGTCCATCATGATAAGTTCGATATACCCGATGATCGCCTGGAGAGGCTGATTGAGTTCATGGCATACGGCCCCGGCCATTTCCAGGACGACCTTGAGCTTTTCATTTCTGTTTCTCTCTTTTTCTGCACGCTTTCTCACAGAAAGGTCTGAAACTGTGGCAATGGTCCAGCTCATGGGGTCTGAGGGGTCTGCGCTTCCAAGCTGAATATGGCCTGGGAAAACAGAACCGTCCCTGCGCATGAACTCAAGATCCATATCGGCCTTGCCCGACTGCTTCAGTTCTGAATAGAAATCCTCCCCGGCTCTTGTGTAAGATTCACGGCTGGGGTAGACCATTTCGGCATTTTTCCCCTCGAGATCGGTTTTGCTTGAGTATCCGAAAAGCCTTACCAGTTCATTGTTGACCCATTGAAAAGTCCTGTTTTCCAAAAGACAGACTCCGACAGGAGAGGTTTCGAGGATTTTTTCCAGGATTGCCCTCTGGTTGTGGAGGGCTTCATCGGTTTGTTTTCGCTCGATGGCAAGGGCAATGTGTTGTGCCACAAGGTTGAGCAGATCCAGGTCGGCTTGTTTGTAGATATTGCCGTCGCTGTAGCTCTGAACGGCCATGGCCCCTATGACGCTGTTTTTTACCATCAGGGGCGCTCCCAGCCACACCTTGCAGGGAGTCCCGGCAATCCCCCGGGGATCACTGGCAATGATCTCTTTGATCTGGTCTTCGGTGAACATCAACGGCTTTTTTGCCTGGATCACCCGGCCTGTCAGAGACGGGGGGGTGCTGAAACTGGAAATCCCCGGGGGGATCTCATCTTTTTCATCGATCCAGCAGGGGAAGGAGAGGGTGTCCCCATCGGGATCGATCATGGCAATGAAAAAATTATCCACATTGATGATCTTTCCAAGGGAGGCGTGAATGGCCCTGTAGAGCTCATCAAGATTGAATGTGGTGGATACGGCGTGGGAGATTTCAAACAAAACCTCTATGGTCTTATCGGCATCCTTGCCATCTGTTCTTCTGTGTTGTTGTTGTTTTTCTTCCATGGTGACCTTTAACCCGTGACAATTTATGACCAATGATTTATAAGCATATGTAAAAAATGGTATTTCAGGCCCATGATCGGATTAAAATCTTCCAAAATAAGGCTTAAAGGACAAGACATATGGGCGGTTTTATTCTGATCAGGAGCATTTAATGACCACAAAGCTTATAGGTTGAACGAAATTGCTTGTCTTTTGTTCCATCCACTTGTTGTACCAAAGGCCTGATACGTCGAGTATTAAACCGTTGATGCGCCTTGTAGATGAACCAGAATCCCGGGCTATTTCTGTTCAGCTTATTTCATTTGTGGTCCTAAGCGTAAAATGTAAATTTGAAAGCTGATTAATACCTGTTGTGTTATTTTCTCATTAAAAATTTTTAAAATCAAGATTTATGATCAAGAGACAAGAGACTTAACACTTAACACTTAAAACTGTCTCATCCAAGCTTTGTTGTGGCCGAGTTCCTAATCATGGACCGGTCATGACGGTTACAGGGAGGTGAAATTTTTGATTGGAACCGTTGTGAATTCAGTAGCCATTATTGCCGGCTCCCTTGCCGGACTTCTATTTCGTGGGGGCATCCCGGAAAAGTACAATAAAACCATCATGCACGCCATAAGCCTTGCCGTCATGGTCATCGGCATCCGGGGGGCCATGAAGTCCGATCACTTGATGGTTGTGATTTTCAGCCTTGCCCTGGGAAGCCTTGCAGGAGAGCTTTTGAGAATCGAAGACGGCCTTGAGGCCATGGGAAAAAAACTTGAAAGAAGGTTTTCCAGCGAGGACAAGGACTTCTACAAGGGCTTTATCACATCCACACTTCTCTTTTGTGTGGGCTCCATGGCCATTGTCGGCGCCCTTGAGAGCGGTCTGCTCAACAACCATGAGACCCTGTTCGCAAAATCCGCCCTGGACGGGATTACCTCGATTATTCTCTCTTCCTCTTTTGGTGCCGGTGTCCTGTTTTCCGCCTTGCCGGTGTTTCTTTACCAGGGTACCATCACCCTTGCCGCAACCTTTGTAAAGCCCTTTCTTCTGCCCGAGGTGATCAACCAGATGTCAGCCGTCGGCGGTGTACTGATCATGGCCATCGGGTTCAACCTGCTCGGAGCGGCAAAGATCCGCATTGGAAGCATGCTGCCCGCTGTTTTTCTGCCCCTTGCCTGGTTTATGATTCAAACGGTTTTTCAGGGGTGACCGGGTATGCCGTGGTAAACGCGGAGGCTATTCCAGGTAATCGGCGAACCTGTCGGACAGGAGGCTTTTAAACTGCCCTTCGGTGTCGCGGACAATGATCATTGCTTCACAGTTGTCAAGGCTGTTGACCAGGGATATACCCCTGTCCGTCTCCATCACCATGAGGGCCGTGGCAAGGCCGTCGGCAAAGGTGCAGTCCCCGGCAATTACAGAGGTGCCCACCACCCTGTTTTCCACCGGAAACCCGGTAACCGGGTCGATGATGTGGGACCAGGTCTTGTTTCCCCTGGTGATGAAATTCCTGTAATCTCCGCTGGTGGCGATGGCCCTGTCCTGGAGGGAGACAATTTTGTACAGTTTCCCGGCCGGGCCGTTTTTTTCCGGCGATGAGATACCCACCTGCCAGGCCGCATCTTTTCCGTTTTTCCCCGCAGCGTACACCTCACCGCCTATTTCAACGAGAAACCGCGTAATTCCAGATTGTTTTAGCAGCGAGGCGACTCTGTCAACCCCGTACCCCTTGGCGATGGAACCCAGATCAAGGGAGAGGGGGGATGTTTTTTTTTTCAACGTTCTGCCTGAAATGTCAATGTGGTGAAAACCTGTGCCGGCAAGGGTTTTTTTAATTGTCTCCCGGTCCGGTGCGGTTTTGAATTCCCCTGCCGTGCCAAAGCCCCACAGATCCACCAGGGGTTTTACCGTGCCGTCCCATGCACCGTTGGTGAGTGTGTAGAGCCGGTCCGCCTTTTTCATGACAGCGAGAAAATCCCCGGAGATCTTGACCTCAATCTGGGGGGCTGCCCGGTTGAACCGTGAGATCTCGCTGGTTTTGTCAAAGCAGGACATGCTCTTGTTGATCATCTGCAGCTGGGCATCGATCTTTTTTTGACAGCGGTGGGCATCAAACTTTTTTTTGGCAACAATGGTGATGTTGTAGAAGGTACCCATGGTCTGTCCGGATATCCGGTAGGACCTGTCAAGGAACGAGGACCATGCCGGCGTGGATGCCAGAAAGAGTAAGGCAAGCAAGCAGAGTGAAATGGAAAAACCGCGTTTAACCATGGTGATTCTCCTTGTTGTTGTCCTGTTGGTTTAAGAAGGTGTGGAATTCCAGCTCGTAGATATAGAACAGCACAATGGTGATGCCGAAAATCAGGGGACCGTAGAGCAGCCCCATGAGGCCGAAACAGCTCAGGCCGCCGATAATGGAAAAAAAAATCAGAACCGTGCTCATGCCGGCAGATCCTGTCATGAAAAGGGGGCGCACAATATTATCGATCATGCCCACCACCAGAATGGACCAGCTTACCAGGAACAGGGCCGATTTCCAGGAGCCGGAGGCAGAGAGGTAGAGGGCGGCAGGTATCCACACCAGGGCTGTTCCCACCATGGGCACCAGGGAGGCAAAACCCATGATGACCCCCCAGAAGAAGCCGGGCAGGCCGCAGAGTACAAAGGCTATGCCCCCGGCAAACCCCTGGGCGGCAGCGGCGACCAGGGTGCCGAACAGGGCCGATTTGGCAACCTCTTTCACCCGTTGGACAAGGATGGCCTCCTGTCTGGCCGACAGGGGAATGAGGTGGAAAACATAGTCAAACAGAGCCTCCTGGTTCTGAACAACAAAGAAAAAGACAAACACCATGAGGAAAAAATCGATTATCACCGAGGTGACGCTGCCAAGAATATTTCCCCCCTGCTGCACGAGAAAGTTTCCGGATTTTGCTGAGAATTCCCTGATCAGGCTGTATAAATTGAATTCCTTTAAAAGATCCGCCTGTAAAACCGAGGCGGGCAGATGGCGCTGACCAAACTCAAGCACCATGTCAAAAACAGGCAGGTTGGTGATTTTTTCAAGGTTGCCGGCGGAAACCCACTGGTTGATGGCGTAGAAGGAGTCGATTCCCTGTTTGATAACGCTGGAAAAGACCAGCAGCAGGGGAACCATAATGACAAAAACCAGAAAAAAACAGAGAATAGAGGCGGCCAGGTTTTTTCTTCCCCGGCATTTTTTTTCGGTCCACTGGTATAGGGGATGGACAAGGCCGGATATGATAAACGCCATTATGACCGGATCAAGGTAGCTTTTCATCATTGTGTAGCAGAGAAACAGGCTGGCAAAGATCAGGGCAAACAGAAAATAGTTGGCAATATTTGTCTTGTCATGGCGGTTGTCATTGGTCTCTTTCACGTCACTATTCCTTTTTTGCGACAGAAGGGTCAGCAAATCCACGGGGCTTGATCATAACATCGGTTATTTGTCACAGTTGGGAAATTTACACACCCTCAAAAAAAAATGCAAATTAATCTCAAAATAATGGTATACTTTTCCCTTGATACTCGATGATCAAGTTTTTATTTTTTGAAAACGGGGTCATGAAAACGGGGTCAGGTTGGCCGATGTTATGACCAAGCCCCCCAAAAACGCCGTAGATAATGACAATAAAGCAGGCCTGACCCCTTCAGGTATTGAAATGAGGGAGGAGTTATGGATATTTCAGACAGGATAGCGGCAGCAGCCGGCAGGCATCGGGCAGACACGCTTTTTTGCAACGGCAGGATCATCAATGTGTTTACCGGTGAGCTCCTTGAAGTGGATTTTGCCGTAAAAGACGGGTATGTGTGCGGGTTCGGCCCTTACGAGGCAAAAGAGACTGTGGACCTTGACGGCTGCTGTGTTTCGCCGGGATTTGTGGATGCCCATGTCCACATCGAAAGCTCCATGGTGACCCCGGCGGCCTTTGCCCGGGGAGTCATTGCCCGGGGCACCACAACCGTAGTTGCCGATCCCCATGAGATCGCCAATGTCCTGGGAATTGCCGGCATCGAGTACATGATCGCATCGGCCGGGAATCAGATGATGAACATTCGATTTGCCATGCCCTCGTGTGTGCCGGCAACTGCCATGGAGAGTTCCGGCGCCCTCATTGATGCAGCAGAGACAGCGCCCCTGCTGGCAAGAAATGGGATTGTCGCCCTGGCCGAGATGATGAACTACCCCGGGGTGGTGCACACCGATGCCGATGTCATGGCAAAGATCAGAGCCTGCCGGCGGGCAAATAAACCCGTTGACGGCCATGCCCCGGCCCTGACCGGCAGGGATCTTGCCGCCTATGCCGCTGCAGGCATTGCCAGCGACCATGAATGCACCACCGGAAAAGAAGCCCTGGAAAAGATCCGGCTGGGCATGCACATAATGATCCGGGAGGGCACCTGCGCAAAAAACCTGGCAGACCTTGTGCCTGTTGTTGACGATCACACCTGGCGCAGGATGATGTGGTGCACCGATGACCGGCACCCCAAAGAGATCCTGGACCAGGGGCACATCGACCACCTTGTCCGGGAGGCGGTAAAGCATGGCATGGATCCTGTCAGGGCCATCCAGATGGGAACCATCAATCCGGCTGACTATTTCGGCCTTAAGGATGTCGGCGCCCTTGCCCCGGGCAGGAGGGCGGATTTTGTGCTCTTTCGGGACCTGGAATCGCTGCAGGTTGAAAAGGTTTTTTGCCTGGGAGAACCGGCAGCCGACAAGGGGCGCTTCTGCGGCCGATCTCGTCCGGTTTCTGCGGTGTGCCCAAAAGCCATGGACCTTGATGTCAGCAGGGTCGATCTCTCCATTCCCCTGGAGGGAAAGAGAATCCGAATCATTGAGGCCGTTGAGGACCAGGTGGTCACAGGCCATATCATTGACGAGGTTTCCGATAGAAGGGGAAAAGCCGTTGCCGATCCCGGCAGGGATATCCTGAAAATTGCCGTGATCGAGCGCTATTCGGGCAGGGCTGGCACGGGCAAAGGGTTCATAAAGGGGCTGGGCCTCAAGGGGGGGGCCATTGCCTCCAGTGTGGCCCATGATTCCCACAACATCATTGTGGCCGGTGCCAGTGACAGGGATATGATGGCCGCTGTCAGGGCTGTGGTAGAGATGCAAGGGGGCTTTGCCGTGGCCAGTGACGGTAATATCACGGCATCCCTGGCCCTTCCCGTGGCAGGGCTGATGTCCCATGATTCCCTTGAAGGGGTGAACCGTTCCATGGAAAAGGTGATTGCAGCGGCAAACAAGCTGGGCACCAGCCTGAAAGATCCCTTCATGACCCTGGGGTTCCTGGCCCTTCCTGTCATTCCCAGACTCAAGATAACAGACAAGGGGCTTGTGGATGTGGAGAAATTCCAGCTTGTGGATCTTTTTTGCCCCTGGGAATAAGGGTTTTATCATAACACCGGCCATGGGGAAAGCTCCTTCCCTGGTCCCGTGGTAAAAAAAGGTTTTTTTAAGATTGCCATTTGTGGTACAAAAAAGCAGGCAACAGCCTTTTTATATATAAAAATAAACAGATGGGGGATGAAATCAGAAACATGGAAGAAAAAAAATGCGTCCAGGATTCCAGTGTAATCATATCCCGGGTGATGCTGCCGGAAGATGCCAACCCGGCAGGCATTGTCCACGGCGGCGTGGTTATGAAGGAGATAGACAACGCCGCGGGGGTGGCAGCGGTGAGGCACACCCGGCGCATCTGTGTCACGGCCTCCATTGACCGCCTCGATTTTCATAATCCAGCCTTTCTCGGCAATCTTGTTACTATCAAGGCCAGCGTCAACATGACGGGGAACACCTCCATGGAGATCGGCGTCCGGGTGGAAACCGAGGATCTGTTCTCCGGAGTGAAAACCCACCTGGCATCGGCCTATTTAACCTTTGTTGCCCTGGATGATCATCAGAAACCAGTCCAGGTTCCCCAGCTTTCACTGGAAGGAGAACAGGAACAGCGAAGAAACAGGGAGGCCGCTGCCAGGCGGCAGTTGCGCCTTTCGGAAAAGAGAAGTGAATTTCAGTCAGGACCCGGCATCAAGAGGTGACATGGCTTTTAAAGGTGTAACACAGGAAACCCTTTCCACCAACCGTGAACTGGAGCTGGCAGAAGAGTTTGCCGAACATACCGGTTCCAGTATTTTTTTGACAGGCAGGGCAGGCACCGGCAAGACCACCTTTCTGCAGACCTTTCAAAGGAACACGGCAAAGCGGATGGTTGTCACTGCCCCCACAGGGGTTGCCGCCATCAATGCCGGCGGGGTCACCCTCCATTCTTTTTTTCAGCTTCCCTTTGGCCCTTTTGTACCGGGCAGCGAGGCGTATGAGGGGGGCGGGCACAGGCGCTTCCGGTTCAGCAAAGAAAAGCGCCGGATCATCCAGAGCCTGGATCTGCTGGTGATCGATGAGATCAGCATGGTTCGCTGTGACCTTCTCGATTCCGTGGATGCCGTGCTGCGCCGCCTGCGCCGCAGTTCCCTTCCCTTTGGCGGTGTGCAGCTGCTGATGATCGGCGATCTGCACCAGCTCTCCCCCATTGCAAAGCAGGACGAGTGGCAGATTTTGTCCCGGTTTTACGACTCCCCCTATTTTTTTTCCAGCAACGCCCTTTGCCAGGCCCAGTTGATCACCGTTGAACTCGAGCACATTTTTCGCCAGTCCGACCGGGACTTTATCCGGCTTCTCAACCAGGTCCGGGACAACACCCTTGACAGAGACTCCCTCGAAATTCTCAACCGGCGCTGTTTTCCCGGGTTTGTTCCGGAGATGGACCAGGGGTATATCACACTGACCACCCACAATAGAAACGCCGGGGCCATCAATGAAAAGAGACTTGCATCGATCCCGAAAGCGGAATATTCCTTTGCTGCTGATGTTTCCGGGGAATTTCCCCATCATGTCTCTCCGGCTCCTGAAACCCTCCGGTTGAAAAAAGATGCCCAGGTGATGTTTCTTCGCAACGATGCTTCCGGTGAAAAGCGGTACTACAACGGCAGAATCGGCAAAGTAACCGGCATTTTTGACAACACCATCCGGGTACTCTGCCCCGGAGAGAGCGAGGAGATCGTTGTGGAACCGGTCTCCTGGGAAAACATTGCCTACGGCATCGATGAGACCACCGGAGAGATCAAGGAGAAGATCATTGGAAAATTTGAGCAGTATCCTCTAAAACCTGCCTGGGCCATCACCATCCACAAGAGCCAGGGGCTGACCTTTGAGCGGGCCGTCATTGATGTCGGCCAGGCCTTTACCCACGGCCAGGTCTATGTGGCCCTGAGCCGCTGCAAAACCCTGGAGGGGATGGTGCTCTCCTGTCCCATCTCCTGTGACGGCATCGAACCGGACCCGGCAGTGGTGGCCTTTAACACCCGGGCAAGGCAGAACCCTCCCTCGAAAACCCAGCTGGAAATGGCCAGGATGACCTGGCAGCATCAGCTGCTGCTGGATCTTTTCGATTTCCAGGCCCTGGCCGGTCGGCTCAACTACCTTGTCCGGCTGGCGGCATCCAACCCCAATACCATCCACGTTTCCGGGGTGGCGGATCTCAGTGGCCTTGAGCAGAGCGCCTCCCGGGATATTTTCACTGTCAGCGGCAAATTCAGCAACCAGCTTGCCGCCCTTTTCAGGGAAAACCGGTTGCCCGAATCAGACGATTGGATACTGGAGCGCCTCAACAAGGCCTCCCTGTGGTTCCAGGCCAGGTTTGACGAGATTCTGTCACCGGCCATGGCGTCTCTTTTTCTTGAAACGGACAATGTTGACCTTGGAAAGAAAGCCGCTGCAGTGCTCAACACCCTTAAAAAAGATATCAATGTAAAGCTTGCCGGCGTAAAGTCCCTTGAAAAGGGGTTCTCCTCATCCGGGCTGCTCAGGGCCATGGCCGTGGCTGAGCTTGAATTCCAGCCTGAAAAGCGAAAAAAAGAGCAGGTGCCCGGATATACCGAGTCAGACATCGAGCATCCCGGGCTGTTCACCGCCCTTCGGCAGTGGCGGACCAAAAAGGCTGAAGCCCAGGGTGTCCCCAATTACCAGGTAATGCACCAGCGGGTGTTGATCCAGATCGCCGTGACCCTGCCGGACAGCATTGCAAAGCTTGAAAAAATCAGCGGCGTGGGCAAAAAAACCATTGAGCGCTACGGCGGGGAACTTGTGGATATGGTCTGCGCCTATTGCACGGAAAACGGCATCGATCCAGGCCAGGTCTCTTTGCCCGAAAAAAAAGAAAAACAGGAGAGGGTTTCGGCGAAAACCGGCAGCCATTCCGGGGGCGGTACCTGATTCCGCTTCCTTATGACCAGGCAGTTCCAGGATTGTGCTCAAAAGATCCTGTTGTTACCACCGGTGCTGTTTGATTTCAAACCTCTGGCTTTCATGGCTGTACACCTCCCTGAAGAGAAAACCGGTACTGTCTGCGTCGAGTTTTTTCTGGTTATGGGGGAACTGGATAATGGTTCCCTCTGGAACGACAACCTTTCTGAAGTCCATCTCCGGGGGCTCGGCTTCTTTTTTGTATAGGGACACAACTTTTGTTTTCATATCATTGATCGCTTTTTCACACTCCTGCTTTGTTTTTTTCTCCAGCTTGATCATCCGGGAGATATCGATGAGTTTTTTACCGGAATCATCCACGCTGTTTTTGTAATGGCGCTCCTTTTCCCGTTTGATTCTGCGCAGTTCGTTCAGCCGCTCCACATCCTTCAGTGTTTTCTGGTTTCTGCTGACCGTTTTGATCTCCTTTTCCAGCTGTTCCACATCTTTTTTTTCGATTTTTTGAAACACTGCATGGGATTTTTTCTGCAGTGCTTCGATTTTTTCTGTGATGGATGTGATACGGCTGGTGAGCGCTTCAATCTTTTTTTTGCATGCGATAACTTCCAGGCTGTCCCCCACAACAAATTTGCAGTCCGGGCCGATATTCCCCTTTTTAACGATGATCCTGTTTTTTGCCCGCACAACCGACGAGGCGATATTGGATTTGATGGTGCAGATGTCATCGCAGGTGATAATCGAGTTTTCAATACCCTGGTCGGGTGAGCCGCTGTTGTTTTTTATTCTGTTTTCGATCACGATATTGGTTTTGCCTGTGATGGTGCTGTTCGAGACCCGTGATAATTTTATCGGGCCCCGGGAATCCATGGAGGCATCCGAGGTCTTGTCTGCAATGGAAACCTCTCCGCTGCAGACCAGTTCTCCCATGAAACTGCCCGCTTCAAGTTTTCGGCAGTTCATCTGAACTTCCCTGCTTACAGCGCCCGTGACATGGAAATCACAATCAAAGCGCACCGGGGAGGCAGATCGGTCAATATCTCCTTTTATCTGGATGATCGAAGAGACGGAAAGCACATTTTTTTCCGACAAGAGTGGAGTGCCGTCACACTCGGCAAAAAATTTTTCCCCGTTTTTCCGGACATTTTTTCCCTTTACCAGGGGGTTTGAATTCTGAACCCGGGGATAGACGAAGCAATTATTGACATTTAACCCGGACTTTCCCTTTTTTCGCTTACCCGTTACCAGCTCTTTTCCCCGGGGGACAATCAGGGGAAGCACCTTGTTCTGATTGTCCCCGTTGGGTTTTACGTGGAACCGGTAAGTCACATCCTCCGGTTCAGGATCTTCCCCCCGGGCCAGGAGGATCTTCTGCCCTGGTTTGACGTCATTGGCCAGCAGGGAGGTTATGGCTGCGTTGATTCTTCCATAGGTGATGTTCTTGCGGTAGAGCCACAGGGAGATGTTGTCCCGGGTCATGGTGTCGGGGATTTCCCTGATCACCTTGACATAGGCCCGGATTCTCTCTTTGGAGTAGGAGAGATGAAAATATTTTTCAAGTTCCCTGAACAGCTCCTGCTGAGCACTGGTGATGTTCAGCCCGAATTTGAGGTTGATATGCTCGATTCGGTAGCTCATCTGTTTTTTGACAATTTTACTGCGATCCTGATCTGACAGCCCGCAGGTTTCCACCAGGATATCTCCGATCCAACGGGGTTTTGCCGCTTTTTTCTCGGAGGATTGCCGCTCTTCCTCTTTGCCGGTATCAAGTTCCCTGGCCTGGATTTTCAAGGCTTTTACGACCTGTTCTTTGTCAAGCATCTTTTCCTTGACCGCCAGGGCACCGAAAAGAGCACTTTTTTCCTTTTCCTCAATGGACGTTTTTCCGGCGTTTTTCAGCACCTCTTCCCAGTCCTCTTCCATGACCCTGTTCTGCATCAGCAAAATATCATTGCGTATGTCGGTGGTGATGTGCTGCCGGTCCACCATGATATCACCGATGATGTGGTTTTTGTTTGTCTCCCGGTAAAGCCGGGTCTGTTCATCAAGGGCCTCGTTGACCACTTCCTGGGATGCGTAGCTGTGGTCTACGACAATTCTGCCGAATTTTTTATCCATGGCCTTTATTTCCAGGTGCTCCGCCCCTTTGTGGAGAAAATTGATCTCCGACGGGGTTATCAACCGGGCTTCCAGGAGAACATCGTCAATGTTGTATTGAACCCCACTGATGAAATTATCGGTCAATTGTTGTAACACACGGGAAAACTTTTTCTGCATTGCCCTGAGGGTCGCCTGGATCTCCTGATAACTTTTTTTCCTGATTTTCAGGTTCTGGACGGTTTTGTTCTTGGAAAGCTGCTGGGCCAGCTTAACGATGATCTGGTTGTACTTGAACAGCTCCTTGGTGATAACCGGCTGAATTTCATCGGTTAACCCCTTCTTGTGGGAAGAGAGGATCTCTTCAAACGAGGTTTCCTCGCCCCTGGTGAACTTTTGGGCAAGCTGCCGGTTCATTTCATGGTAAAGGGATTTGGAGATGAAGTTTTTTTCCAGGGAGATCTTCAGTTTTCTCTGGTTGAACTGAAGCAGGGAGTCCTTTGCCGAAAGGATTCCCTGTGTTGTGTTTTTGTCATTATCAGCCATTATCAGTGAATCATACCACCATGGTTTTTTGTTTCAGCTCTCTGTTTTCAACAAAAAGGATATAAGTTCTGCCGGTATTATTCACTGTATGCAGGAATTTTTCAAGATTAATCTTGAAAGGGGGGATCATAACAGCGGCTGACCCCGATGGATGGGCATCAGGATTGCTGAAAGATCTTTTTCATCATTGCAAACAGCGCTTTAATGGATACCGGCTTGTGAAGAAAATTTTCGGCATGAAGCAATGAGTTGTCTTGAACAAATTCATTTGCCGGGTATCCGGACATAAAAATCACTTCGCTTTGGGGGAAAAGCGTTTTCACCTCCAAGGCCAGGGCCGTCCCATCCATTTCCGGCATGGTGATGTCGGTTACCAGCAGGTCCAGCTGTTCTGCAGTTTTTGCTTTTTTTAAGGCGGCTTTGCCGTTTTCGGCTGAAATTACCCTGTACCCCTTTTCCGTAAGGGCCTTTACAAGCATCTCCATGATATATCTGTCATCTTCAGCCACAAGGATGGTCCGGCCGTTTCCCTGCAGCGGCAGCTCTTGATCCGCCATGCTTTCGAAATGGTCCTTTTTGATACGTTCCTGTACTGCCGGGAAGCAGATGCTGAAACAAGAGCCTTTTCCAGGCTCTGCGGTTACGTTTATCTCTCCTTTGTTGTGCTTGACAATGCCGTACACCGTTGCAAGTCCAAGCCCTGTTCCCTTGCCCACTTCTTTTGTTGTATAGAAGGGATCAAAGATTTTCTGTCTGGTGTCTCTGTCCATTCCGATCCCTGTGTCCTGAATCCGGAATTCCACACAGGGTGTTTTGGAAGTTTTATCATGACAATTGGCAACGGTGATGGTGATCATGGGCTTTTCGTTCTGACCACCGGCTTCATTGACCGCGTCCCTTGCGTTGACCACCAGGTTGATGATGATCTGTTCCAACTGACCTGGATCGATTTTGATATGTTCAATATCCTCCTGGATATCCACGGAGAACTCAATATTCTCGCCAATCAGCCGGGCGAGCATCTTGTAAAGGTTGTTGACAAGCTTTCCCGGTTCTATCACCCTGGGGATCACCATCTCTTTTCGACTGAAGGCCAGAAGCTGGCGTACAAGGTTCCCGGCCCTTTCCGCACTCTCAAGGATCTTTTTCACTTTGGATGCCGCCCCACTGTCATCTTTAAAATCCATGAGCAAGAGCTGGGAGTAGCCGATGATGGAAGAGAGGATATTGTTAAAATCGTGGGCAACACCGCCGGCCAGCTGGCCGATGCCTTCAAGTTTCTGGGACTGGCGAAGGTTGTCTTCAAGGGCCTTTATCCTGGAGAGGTCCTGGAGGGTGCCGTCAAAAAAAAGGGGGGTGCCGTGGTCGTCAAATACGGTTTTAATGTTTACCCTGCACCAGATCGATGAGCCGTTCTGTTTCTTAAAATTGATTTCCGTTTCAGCCTGGCCGTCTTTGACAAGCTGTCTGACAAGTTCCTTTCGCTGCCTCGGGTCTGCATAGAATTCTGCCACGGTTTTGTTTTTTACCTCCTCTTTTGAGTCAAACCCGAATATCTCGGCCATGGCCCGGTTGAGGAGTAGAAATTTTCCCGGCATATCAGGGGTGACGCGGAATATTCCCACGGGCAGATCATCAACAAACTCTGTGAATCGTGCCTGATTTTGTTTTAACCTGGCTTCGACCTGTTCTCGTTTTTCAATGTCCATCTCAAGCGTCCTGGTCTTTTTTGCCACCTCCGCCTTGAGCTTTTTATTCCAGAAAAGGATGACAACCAGGGAGAGAAGGGCTGCGGCAAACACAATCAAAAAGACCCCGAACTGCCAGCTCTTGTAAAAGGGGGGGGTGGCAAGGTTGATCCATCTTTTGAAAATCGTTTCTTTTTTTGGCGCAGGGATCGTTAAAAGGGCTTTGTCGATAATTGATCTTAACTGGGGCAGCTCTTTTCGAATTAAAAAGGAGAGTCGGGTTTCATAGCCGGTTTTACCGGCAATACAGAGATTGGGAATCCCCTGTTTTTCAACATAGTAAAGTGCCATGGGCAGTGTGACAACCATGGCATCAATGGTTTTGTCTGCCACAAGTTTAAGACCTGACAGGATATCCGGCACAGGAACTATTATCACATCGGGATGGTCTCGTCTTACATACTCCTGCCAGACGTATCCCATGACAATGGCCACTTTTTTTCGGGTAAAATTTTTTAAAGAGAGGGTTTCAAATTCCGGATACGTCAAGGCAAATTTTTTTTTGAAGGATTTTCTTGTTATGATAACGCCTGGAAAGGTGAGGTGGGGGGTGGTTCCCGTCAGAAAACTAGAACGTTTCTCGGTAAGGGCTCCTGCTGTTATCAGGTCTATTTCGCCCTGTTTTGCCTTTTCAAGAACCATGCTCCAGGAAGGGTACGCTTTGATTTGAAATTCAATGCCGATGATCTTTTCCAGAAGAGAGACATATTCGGCTGACATGCCTTTGAACCTTTTGTTTTCATCAAAATATTCAACAGGAGGGAAATGGGGATCCGGGGCGGCTTTGATCACAGGGTGGTTGTCAAGCCACGCCTGCTCATTTTTTGTCAGATCCAGCGCGCCGGCCAAAGCAGGAAAAAGAAGAATTGATAAACCGATAGTCAACCAGGAAAACGATTTTAACATATTATGCCGATCCTTGTCTTTTTCCCATTATCACTTACCAGGCAACATTGTATTGCACATCTCATTTCGATATCGCCGTCGGGATTATAGGCACAACAAACATGTGAGTCAACATATATCGTATCGAAACTCTTGCGGTCACAATTGTTGAAAGAAATCTTGACAAAAAAGGCGTTATTGCATACCTCTTAAACTGGCCGATGTTATTACCAAACCCGATTTTAAGTGCCAGGTAATAATTGCAAAAGGTGTTGGTGAAAAAGCTGTTCGCAGTGGCGGAATGCAGCCACAGGATCTGAAAACAGAGGGTCAGCAAAGAGAGGTTTTGAATGAGAAACTTAAGTTTGAGGTTGAAGATTTCCCTGATCGTTGTTGTGGCACCACTGCTGGTGGGAGTTGTGATGCTTTTTCTCCATGTGAAGGATATCAAACGGGATGCGGTGGAGTCGTTGAAAGACAGGAGCCGGGCCATTGTCTTGATGGCAGAATCGGCAAGAAACGAAATGGGCAAAAAGCTTACCGCCGGCATTATAAAAGATTTCAAGGAGCTGGAAAAAGAGAAACGGGTTGATGCGGTGCCTGTGATCACGGCCATTAAAATGGCACGGGACAATGCCGACAAGGCAGGGTACCGCTTCAGGGTATTCAAGGAGAATCCCCGGAATCCTGCAAACACGCCGGATCAATTCGAACGTGGTATTCTTGCAGAGCTCAAAGCCGAAGGTCTTGAAGAGAAGTTTGTGTATGAAGACGACCAGATTCGTTATTTTCGGCCCATTAAACTGACCCAAGACTGCCTGGCCTGCCATGGCAGTCCACGGGGGGAAAAAGATCCGGTGGGCGGGATCAAGGAGGGATGGAAGGCAGGTGAAATCCACGGCGCCTTTGAAATCATCACCTCACTGGACGAAGCAAAGGCAAAGGCGGCCAAGGCCATTTCGGCCATTTCAATTATAACGGTGCTTATCGTGGCCCTTGCCTTTGCCGGGGCATTCTTCCTGCTCAGGCGCCATCTGCTCAAACCGCTCTATTCCATCCAGGCGATCATCAGCCGTATCGAGGGAGGGGACCTCACCGGCGAGATCAAAGCGGCAAGGGGTGATGAACTCGGGCAAATTACCGAAAGCCTCAAGAGCATGTCGGAAAAACTCAAGGCCAATATCAGCCAGATGGTCGATGTCAGCAGGTTTCTGGCCGATTCTTCAGAGAAAATGACCGAAATTTCAGGGGCATTGACAAAAAGCTCCCAGAACACCTCCCAGAAATCGGAAAGCGTTGCTGCGGCTTCAGAAGAGATGAGCACCAACATGGATTCCGTGGCTGCGGCAGTGGAAGAGACCTCTACCAATGTCGAGCAGGTGGCTCAATCCGCCGGCAGCATCAAAGAGTCTTCCCGGAAAACAGTGGAGAGCACCGAACAGGCCATGGCCATCAGCCGGGATGCCTTGGCTGAATCGGAAAAGGCTTCGGAAAAGATCAACCGGCTTGGCGATGAGGCCCGGGAGATCGGAAAAACCATCGAACTTATCACCGATATTTCCGAACAGACCAACCTGCTGGCCTTGAATGCAACCATTGAAGCTGCAAGGGCAGGAGAAGCCGGCAAGGGGTTTGCCGTTGTGGCCGATGAAATCAAGGCGCTTTCCAGGCAGACCTATGAAGCCACCGAAGAGATCAAAGAGAAGGCCGGAGGCATACAGAACGCCACCGGAGAGACCGTTGACCAGATATCGAGGATATCATCGGTTATCAAGCAGGTGAACGAAGTGGTGGAGGGAATCGTTCAGATGATTTCCCATCAGACCGGCCTGATCAATGAGATAGCCGACAATGTTTCCTATGCCTCCCAGGGAACCAGGGAGGTCACTGAAAACACCTCCCAGGCATCCCAGGCCGCCGCGGAAATTGCCGAGAACATCGCCATGGTCAACGTAAACGCCGCCGAGGCCTTTGAAAACAGTGAGAAAGTGGCAAAAAATTCCATTGAACTCAAGTCGCTTTCCGCCGATCTGACCGGTACCACCGAAAAGTTCAAGATCGAGTAAATTGGGTAGGCCTGCACCTGGATCAGCGGAACCAAAAGACTTTCTTGTTTTTGACAGCCTCTTTGGCTCCGGCCGGGCCGGCAAATAATAGCACATAGTACCGGCTGGCTTCTCTTTCTTGCCGAAAGCTCAAGGCTATGGATGCGTTTCTGGTCCATTGAAAGGCAATAGGGCTGGAGTTCAGAATTGTCCGACGATGGTTTATTCCACGGGGGGGTTCTTTCCAACTTTGCCCAGGGTGGCAATGTATATGGCAAACAGGGCCAGCAGAACACCTGCCCAGTTGACAAGGGTGGTCGGACGCTGGAAAAAGAGAACGTCCCAGACAAAGGCAAGGGCCGGCTGGAGAAGGAGGATGAGGCCGGAATAGGAGGCGCGGACATGGGGCAGGGCATTGGTGATCAGTATCCAGCCGGCAACCTGGCTGAACAGTCCCAGGGCGCCGAGGGCCAGAAAGCTCTGCAGGGTGGGGATGGCAAAGGTCTCTCCCGTACGGATCATTTCCAGCGCAAGGAAAAAGGCCGTTGCCAGGGAGACCAGCATGAGCACGTAAAAAAACGAGGAGTTTTCCATGCCCGCCTGGAGTTTCCTCAGGGAAAGCAGAAAAAAGGCGTATAAAAAGGCCGTTACAATTCCCATGAGAAGGCCGATCTGGTAGAGCTCGGGCAGGCCTTTCCAGTCAATGCCCACGATCATGATCAGTCCGGCAAAGGCCAGGGGGATGGAGAGGAGAAACGACTTGTTTAGCTTCTCGTTGAAAAAAAACATGCCGGCCACGGTGAGGATGATGACCTGGAAATTGGGAAGAATCGTGCCAAGCCCGGGACCGATGAGCTCAATGGCTGAATGGAAAAAAAAGAGGTCCAGGGCGATCATGAAGGCACAGAAAAAAAGCAGGGTCATGTGCCGGACCCCGTGCCATTTGAATTCTCTGTTAAACAGGGTGAGGAGCAGGAGCACAATGCCGCCGAAAAAGACCCGGTAAAAGGCGGATGCCGTCGGTGTCACCTGGCTGATCTTCACCCAGACACCGGAAAAGCTGATCATGAAGGCGCCTGCAAAAAGGGTGATCATGGCAAGGGTTTCATCGTTTTTATGGGTCAGCAGAGAGGCTTTTGTTATCATTTTTTTCCAGTTTTCGTTAAAAGCACTGTAAAAACAGCAGGTCCATGTGGGATTCCGGAGTTTTGCCGGTGTTGGGCCAAACAGAAAAGCACCGGTTACACCGAATTATGTGTAACCAATGCTTCTGTTTCTGTCAACCCCAATAGTTGGGGCTAAAATTCAAAATCCCTGGATGTGACCGTGTCCTCCATGCGCTGGATCCGTCGGTTGATGTTGTCGAATTTGCCCTTGATCCGCTGGATCGAAGCGCTCCTGGATGCGCTGGGAAAAGCATGACCTTCCGGGTCTGTTCCGTTTTCCAGGGGCGTTACCGGTTCAAGCTTGAGCAGCAGTCCGGCAGTGATGTAAAAAACGCCCATGGGCCAGAAGCCGGTGAATAGAAAAGCCATGACCACAACGGCTCTCACCCAGAATACAGAGAGGTCGAAATGGTCTGCCACTCCCCGGCAGACCCCCATGAAGATGCCCTGTCTGGACCTGTATATTGTGCCGGTGGCGGCCAGGGAGTTGACCCGGCTTTGAAATTTTCGGTAATGGCCTTTGCTGCCCTGAAATCTTTTGTGCCTGCTTTGTCTGCGGGAGTGTCTCATGCTGTTACCCTTTGGTCTGGTGTTCCTGTCTCCATTGATTCCGGCTCTCGTTCTGCCGTTCCATGAGGATGGTTTCCAGGGCCTCGACCCGCTGTTCCATCCTGGAAAGCCCGTTGGAAATATCCTGGATCATCTCTGTCTCCTCGGCCCTGGCCTCTTTCTCTTTTTTTGAAATTCCGCCGGATCTGGCAGCCCGGATGATGCCGATGATGATCATTCCCAGGGCGGCAAGCATAAGGATGGCCCCTCCGATACAGATTGCTATGATGATTGCGCCGTGCATCATGCCGTGCATGTCTCTTCTCCTCTGTGAATTCTATGATTATGCACCTTTTGTATCATCATTTTTTCCGGTTTGGAAGGATTTTAAGTCGTTGAGTTCCTCTTCAATGTCGTCGTCTGCCGCCAGACCGTCAAAGGCCTCTTCCAGGCTGGATTGGCGGCCGTAATTGACCAGGTCAGCCTCGGCTTCCATCCGTTCGATGTGGTTTTCCATCTCTTCGAACTTCTGCACCACTTCGGCGGAATCCACCCGGCGGATCTCTTCCTGGGCCTGTTTTTTATTCTGGGCACGGATATGCCTCTGCACCAGCATGCGCTGTTTCTCCCGGGCAGACTTGAGCTTGTTTTCCAACGCCTGGATATCATCCCGGTACTGATCCACAATGGCGCTGATCTCCCCCGTCTCTTCCTCCATTGCCTTCACCTGCCGGGTAAAATTGCGTTTTTCCATCAACGCCTGGCGGGCCAGATCATCCCGGCCCTTGGTGACGGCCAGCTCGGCCTTCCCGGTCCAGAACGCCTCCCGCTCCCGGATTTCGGCAAGCTGCCGCTGCAGTCGCTTCTGGCTGGCAATGGAGCTGGCACAGGAGGATTTCAGCTCGATCAGGGTGTCTTCCATTTCCCGGATCATCAGCTTGATCAGTTTTTCAGGATCTTCGGCCTTGTCCAGCATGGCACTGATGTTTGAGGTGACGATGTCTCTAAAGCGTGTAAAAATACCCATTTGGTTTCTCCTTATTGTATATAGTTGTCTTCATATAACGATCATGAG
>JAWOGI010000385.1:0-13259 GCA_046496975.1 Desulfobacteraceae bacterium
CCGATGACGTGTTAAACGCAAAAACCGTTCTGGTGTGGGGAAGAAACCCAAAGTTCACCAATCTGCATCTTTACAATCTTCTTTTGCAGGCAAAAGAGTCGGGCAGCCGCATCATCGTCATTGATCCTCTGGAAACGGCAACGGCCAAGGCCTTTGGCCGGCATGTCAGGCCAAGGCCCTCCACGGACGGAGCCCTGGCTCTTGCCATGGCAAACTGGATCATCGAAAACAACCTCCATCACAGACGGTTTGTTGAAAAACATGTTGTGGGCTTTAACCGGTTCAGAAAGTACGCATCTGCCTTTCCTCTGTCAAGGGCAAAAGAGATCACGGGCATTCCCAGGGACACCATAGCGTGGCTTGCCCGTCAGTACGCCCAGGCTGCACCGGGCTGCATTTACATCGGTTACGGCGTTCAGCGGTATTGCAACGGGGGCAGCACGGTCCGCTGTATTGACGCTCTGGGGGCCATCACTGGAAATATCGGGCGAAAAGGGGGTGGGGTCAATTATGCGGCAAAATCCCTTGCCGGTTACCTGTCCGGAGTTGAACAAGAGAGCAGACGTCATGCAGAAAAACGGCAGACCTTCGTCCTTGGCCGTTTGGGGGATTTTCTTTCGCGAAGGAACGACCCCCCTGTCAAGGCGGTGTTTGTGGCGGGCAGCAACCCTTTGACCCAGAGTCCGGACCTTGCCAAAACCGTGGAATCATTCAAACAGGTTGAATTCAAGGTGGTGTTTGACCATTTTCTAACGGATACGGCCCGGCAGGCGGACATTGTTCTGCCTGCAGCCTCTGTGTTCGAGCAGGAGGATCTCTTTGTCACCTCCATGTATTCTCCTGTGCTGAATTTCTCCCAAAAAGCTGTGGAACCGCCCCGGGGGGTTATGCCGGAATTTGAGTTTTACCTTGCCCTGGCCCGAAGGTTCGGCAGCATTGATATGGGGTTCAGCAGTTCCGGGGAGTACCTGAGAAAATCTGCCCAGCCCCTGCTTGACCGGCTGGGTGTTGATTTCGAATTCCTTGCCACGGGATATCCAAGGATAGAGCAGGACGCTGTTGCCTGGCAGGAGGGCATATTTGATACCCCTTCGGGGAAATTCGAGCTGTTCAGCGAAAGGGCAGAAGAGGATGGAATCTCTCCTCTTCCATCGTTTCTCGAACCCAAGGAGGCACCCGCCAGGCTTCCCCTGCGGCTGTTGACCTGCCACACCCTTGAATCCATGCATTCCCAGGGGTTTGCCTTTAACGTCGATCTGCCCATTGTCTACATCCATTCAAAAACAGCCGGGCAGTTTGGTGTGGCCGAGGAGAGATCCGTGCTGGTAAGGGGGGAGAAGCAGGCGATAAAGGCCAGGCTTTCCATTGATGATGCCGTATGCCTTAATACCGCCCTGATCTACCAGGGATGGTGGCATGCCAGTGGTTCTGTGAATTTTCTCACCGAACCTCTGATATCGGACATGGGCGGCCAGGCAGCCTACTATGACAGCTTCTGCACCATCGAAAAAACGGTATAGGGGGGTGCCCTTAAGCCGTCAGCCGTCAGCCGTCAGTACTCAGTTATCAGTTATCAGTTATCAGTTTCCAGCAAACCAGCATGAGCAGCGTACTCACAACAAATCATGGGTCGTAGACGCGGAGCCAAGTCGAATTAGAGGCAGCCGGTTCGGGGTTTTGCCCGTAGCGGTTTTGAGCGGCAGCTGTGAGCACGGATGCTCAAAACAGCTGCCGCTCACCTCGGAGCAAATCTTGGATGATTTGCGTGACTCGAAGAGGAGCCCTGGCTCCATGAGCGTAGGGCAATGCCCCGGATCGGCTGCCGGCGCACCACGACTTTCATATAACGGCCATGCCCTGCGGGCACAACAAAGCATGAAAGCTTTTAGCTGTTAGCTTTTAGCTGAGTACTGATGGCTGACGGCTTTCTTATAAAAAAAAGAATTTTGATGTTCTATGAGCGGTTCCACGGCCACATGGTCATGGCCGTGGCGGTGAGGATCAGAACGCCTCCGGCTGCTGTGCCCAGGGCGGGATGTTCGTTGAGGATGAAAAAGGCCAGGACAATGCCGTACAGAGGTTCCAGGGCCGTTATGATGCCGGCGGTCTGGGCTTTGATATGAATCAGGGATTTGATGAACAGGGTGTGGGCCAGGGCGGTGCAGAAAACCCCGAGCACCGCCAGCAGAAGAATATCCTTCGTTTCCGGTCTGGCCGGGGCCAGGCACACAATGGCAGGGAGCAAGGCTGCTGCGGCAAAGCTGTTCTGGTTGAATGCCACCACCAGCGGGTTTCTTCGGGTCACGTTTTTTCTGTTCACAATGGCCAGCATGGCAAAGGTCATGCCGGAAAAGATCCCCCAGAAGCTTCCCTGAACCGGTGCTCTGGAAAAATCAAACCCCGGGATGACCAGAACGAGGCCGGCAAAGACAATCGCTGCCGATGCAATGTCCCACAAGAAAAGTTTCTCCTTGAAAAAAAAAGGCTCCATGAATGTGACAAACAGAGGAAAGGTGGAAAAGGTGAGCAGTCCCAAAGCAACGGTGGAGATCTGGATGGCGTAGAAAAACGAACTCCAGTGGACGGCAAGCAGGATTCCCTGGAGCATGTAAAAGAGCAGATCCTCCCTGTGAAACAAGGTCTGCCTGGAGACGAGGAGCACCGGCAGAAGGGCTGCTGCGGCAAAAAAGGTTCTTCCGAAAACAATCACAACAGGGCTGATCATGAGAAATTTACCGAAAAGCCCTGAGAAACCGAATAAAAGAACGGCCAGGTGGATGGCAAGCAGCCCCCCGGTTCGGGGGGCTGCTGTCGGTTGGCGGTCAATGGATCTCACCGTCACGGGGTTACCGGGTCAGCTGTCTGTACTTGATCCGTTCCGGCTGGTCGGCTTTGATTCCCAGCCTCTTTTTCCGGTCCTTTTCATAGTCCGAGTAGCTGCCCTCGTGGAAAACGGTCCGGCTATCCCCTTCAAAGGCCAGGATGTGGGTGGCGATGCGGTCGAGGAACCACCTGTCATGGCTGATCACAACGGCACAGCCGTCAAAGTTCTCCAGTGCCTCTTCCAGGGCCCTCAGGGTGTTAATGTCCAGGTCGTTTGTGGGCTCGTCAAGCAGGAGAAGGTTGGCCTCCTCCTTGAGCATTCTTGCCAGATGGACCCGGTTACGCTCGCCTCCCGAGAGAATCCCCACTTTTTTCTGCTGGTCCGAGCCCGAAAAATTGAATTTTGAGACATAGGCCCTGGAGTTGATCTCCCGCCCTCCCAGGAGGATGGTGTCGTTGCCGTTGGAGATCACCTCCCAGATGCTCTTTTCCGGGTCCAGGACGTTTCTCTCCTGGTCCACATAGGCGATCTTTACCGTCTCCCCAAGGTCTATGCTCCCGGAATCGGGCTTCTCCCTGTCTGTGATCATGTTGAACAGGGTGGATTTTCCAGCGCCGTTGGGGCCCACCACCCCGATGATTCCCCCGGCGGGGATGATAAAGCTCATATCGTCCACAAGGAGTTTTCCGTCAAAGGCCTTGGAGACCTTGTCGGCAACAATCACCTTGTCGCCAAGTCTCGGTCCGGGGGGAATGAAGATCTCAAGATCCTTCTCCTTCTCCTTGGCATCCTGCTTGAGAAGGGATTCGTAGGAGTTTATTCGGGCCTTGGATTTGGACCGTTTCCCCTTGGGAGACATCTTTATCCAGTCCAGCTCCTTTTCCAGGGTCTTCTGGCGCTTGCTCTCCGATTTTTCCTCGTTCTGGAGCCGTTTTCTCTTCTGGTCCAGCCAGGACGAGTAGTTGCCCTGCCATGGAATTCCTTCGCCCCTGTCCAGTTCCAGTATCCACCCGGCCACATTGTCAAGGAAGTACCGGTCATGGGTGACGGCAATGACGGTGCCATTGTACCGGCTGAGGTGTTCCTCCAGCCAGGCAACCGATGCGGCGTCCAGATGGTTGGTGGGCTCATCCAGAAGCAAAATGTCCGGCTGCTGCAGCAGCAGCCGGCAAAGGGCCACCCGCCGCTTTTCCCCGCCGGAGATCACCTTGACCGATGTTTCCGGGGGAGGGCACCGCAGGGCATCCATGGCCATGCCAAGCCTTGCGTCCAGATCCCAGGCATCCAGGTGATCCAGTTTTTCCTGGAGTTCTCCCTGCTTCTGTATCAGTTTGTCCATCTCGTCATCTTCCATGGGCTCGGCAAATTTTTCACTGATCGCCTCGTACTCGTTGATCAGATCCACGGTCTCTTGTACCCCCTGCTCGACGATCTCTTTGACGGTTTTCTCCTCGTCAACCAGGGGCTCCTGTTCCAGGTAGCCCACGGAAAATCCCCTGGAGAGAATGGTCTCTCCGGTGTGGTCGCTGTCGATGCCGGCAAGGATTTTCAGCAGGCTGCTCTTTCCCGATCCGTTGAGGCCGAGAACACCGATTTTGGCACCGTAGAAATAGGAGAGGGAGATATTCTTGAGCACGGGTTTTTTATCATAATATTTACTCACCTTGATCATCGAGTAAATCACTTTTTTGGTATCTTCAGACATTTGTTACAAAATTCCTTTTTCAATGGGCTTGTAGCCGTGTTTTTTTGCATGCCCTGGAAAGATCTCAATGGCATCGTTTAAGGGGATGAATCCGGAAAAAGCGCGGATTTTCATCATTTTATAATTTTTTACCACCTGTGTCACCCCCATCCCCCCTTTTTGGCCGAAAACAGATGGGTGGCTGGACCAGAGCCGGTTGTTAACACCAAGATGGGTTGTTTTAAAGAGAAGGTGAGCAACCATCAACCAGTTTTCCATGAGGTATTTGATTTTTTTCAGCATGCCGTTTCCTTGTGGTTCATATTAATCGAGACTGCAATCGGGGAAAAAAGACCCCATCCTTATGGGACGTCACAGGTTCCAGCGGTTTTGGCAGCCGGTACCGGTGTTTGTCAATGGCAACATCACTCATGGCAGGGGACAACCGGCTCTTTCATGATCATGTCGATGGCCCTGTCAGCTGCTTTGGCCATGCCTGGAAAGGTTTCCACCAGTCCTGTCATCTGCTTTAGATTTTCACCGGTTCTCATGATCAGGCGGGCCAGGTCCCCTTCGGCAAAGGGGGAGTGTTTGACAATTTTTTCCCAGGGGTCACCATTGGCCCAGGAAAACACCGCGTCTGCCGGCTGGATATAGAGGTTGGGCGCCTCAAAACCGCCTTTGAGCATTTTCCCGGCAAAGGGTTTCAGCCCCTTGCGAAGGTTTAAAAATTCCGTGACCAGTATTTTGGGCAGCTGTCCGCTTGAAAGGCTTTCGTCGTCAAACTCCTTTTCATTGACAAACGCCGCCATTGCCGCGGCAAGCAGAGCAGGGCTCTTTTCGGGAAGCAGCTTCTCCCTTAGGCAGTGGGCCACCATGAGGGGAGAGTCGATTCTCAGCTGGGAGGCCCAGATGCCGTCCTGGGTAAGGAGACCGGTTTCCGTTACAAATCCCTCGTCCTGGAGAAAGGCCAGGTGGTCCAAAAAATCGTGCCAGAGAAATTCCATCTCCTGGCCGAAGTTCCGCCGGGCATATTTCCCCTTTTTGCCCATGGAGATCATGTACGAGGCAAAGGATTTCAAAAGAAGTTCTTTTACCTGTTCCGGGTGGTGGGAGAGGAGGAGGTTGAGTACCATGGAAAAATCGATCTTGATCTGGCTTCGCACATCCAGGGGCGGCGCCTTGATCATCTTGGCAACATGGGCGAGATCCATGAATTTTCCCGGAAGGGCAATGGCGAACCCGATGTTGTCCATTCCCCTTCTCCCGGCCCTGCCTGTCATCTGCTGGAACTCGCTGGGGGTGAGGGGGAGAAATTCGGTGCCGTTGAACCGGTCGGAATTGAGAATCACCACGCTCCTGGCCGGGAAATTGACCCCTGCCGCCACGGTGGAGGTGGCAAACATGGCATCCAAAAGCCCCTCGGACATGAGGGTTTCGACGATCACCTTCCAGGCCGGCAGCTGTCCGCTGTGGTGGGAGCCCGCGGCGGTTTGGGCGAGAATCTCCCTCTGGCTGTTTTTTGCCAGGTGGGGCTGGCCGGCCAGCAGCTCGTCCATGCGCCGGCCGAGCTTTGCCTTTCTTTCCGGCTCCCCTGCCAGGATCTCTCCGGTGCAGAGTTTGACGGCCTGGTCGCAGTCGGCCCGGGATTTTAGAAAAAAGATCGCCGGCAAAAGGTCAAAGGTCTTCAAGACTTTTAAGACCTCGGAAAACCTGGGAAGTCTTCCAGGAGGCGCCAGTTGCGGGGGATTCTTCTCCTTGATGAATTTTACCACCCGGTTGTGCAGAGCGGTTTTTCCCTCATCTTTCACATTTTTCAAAAAAGGAGTGAGGGTGCCTTCGGGGTGGAAGAAAAGGGGAAACAGGGGAACCGGGCGCCGTGTCTCTTCGATGACATGGCACTTTTTCCCCCGGATGGATTCCAGCCACCCGGCAAGGTGGGCGGCGTTGCCGATGGTGGCCGACAGCAGGAGAACAGGAACCCTCACCGGCAGGTAGATCATGATCTCTTCCCAGACAACACCCCTATCCCTGTCCCCGAGGTAGTGGGCCTCGTCCAGGATAACCAGGCTGCACTCCAGGTCCTCTCCTGTGTGCATGGCATCGTACAGCTGGTTTCTCAAGATTTCCGTGGTGCCGATGATGATATCGGCATCGGCGTTCTCTTTGATATCACCGGTTAGGATACCCACCCGTTCATTGCCGAAGGTCCTTGCAAACTGGGCATATATGGTGTTGGTCAGGGCCTTTAAAGGGGTGCCGTACCAGATCTTGTGGTGGTTGTTGACAAAACTTTTTGCCGCATTCTCGGCGATCCAGGTCTTTCCTGCGCCGGTGGGAGCGGTAACCAGGCAGTCCGAGTCGTTGATGGCGGTGATGGCCTCCCTCTGAAACCGGTCCGGAAGAAAGTCCTGCTTTTCGGGAACACCGATGCGTTTGAATATGTTTTTCAGCACATCATCGGCTCCTGGTGTGAGAAAAGAGTTGTTTTTCTTTGCCCTCAATTTTTTGAATTTCTCTTTGTTGTATGGTTTTTTCATAAACCCCATAAAACCATAAAATCATTGATAATGCAACTTGAAATCGAGGTCTGGAACCTCTTTGCTGCTCCCATGGGCACAAACGGCCGTCCTTTGACCCTGTTCACTTTTTTTCCAAACAGAAAAATCTTGCTTGTTGCCCCTTTTGAGGGCTATAATACGTAATTCAGCGGTCAATACCATTTTTTTAAACCGATCAATATTCAATGGAGTTGATCATGGCACCGGCCACGCCACTGAGGGGTCACCCCGTTGTTCCACGAACCAAACGGATTTGGCCGAAATTATGATCAAGCCCATTTAAGGCGTTATGAATAAACGAAAAAAACCCTTTATATTGGCCCCTGCAGGGGACAAGGAGTCGTTCCTGGCAGCCGTCGCTGCAGGGGCAGATGCCGTTTACTGCGGCCTGAAGATCTTTTCCGCCCGCATGGAGGCAAAGAACTTCAGCATGGAGCAGTTGTCAAAACTTGTGGCCTTTGCAAGGGCAAGGCAGGTTGAGGTGTACCTTGCCTTCAACTCCATGATCAA
Organism: Desulfobacteraceae bacterium; assembly: GCA_046496975.1. Classification (GTDB taxonomy): domain Bacteria; phylum Desulfobacterota; class Desulfobacteria; order Desulfobacterales; family Desulfobacteraceae; genus DATFJZ01. Next base: position 7,580 of record JAWOGI010000385.1, read on the forward strand.
AGAGAACGAGCTTGAAAAAACGGCAAAAATTCTGGCCAAACTGGTCAGATATGTCAATCCCCATGCCCTGATTGTCCAGGATTCCGCTGTGATGGCCATGGCCCGGAGGGCCGGTTTCAAGGGGGAGATGCACCTTTCCACCCTTGCCAACGCCTCCATGGCAACAGGGCTTGACGCGGTAAAAAAAGCAGGGTTTGACCGAGCCGTTCTGCCCCGGGAGCTGACCATTGATGAGATAAAAACCATGGCCGCCCGGAAGGTGCCGGGCCTGGATCTTGAGGTTTTTATCCACGGCGCACTCTGCTATGCCGTCTCCGGGCGGTGCTATTGGAGCAGCTGGTTCGGCGGCAAAAGCGGATTGAGGGGACGATGTGTCCAGCCCTGCCGGCGGGTTTACCGGCAGAACCGGGAAAAAAAGCGGTTGTTCTCCTGCACGGACTTTTCCGTTGATGTTCTGGTGAAGCTTCTCCTGGAGATTCCGGAAATCACCACCTGGAAGATCGAGGGGAGAAAGAAGAGCCCCCATTATGTCTTTTACACGGTGAAGGCCTACCAGCTCCTCAGGGATCACGGTCGTGACCCCCAGCAAAAGAAGACAGCCCTGGCCTTTCTCGAGTACGCCCTTGGCAGGCCCGCCGGCCATTACCATTTCCTCTCCCACCGCCTGCAGAATCCGTTGCGCCAGGATGCGGAGACCGGATCCGGGCTCTTTGCCGGCAGGGTTAAAATCGACGGCGGTCAGCCCTGCCTTGTGGCAAGGGAAGCTCTTTTAAAGGGGGATCTGATTCGGATCGGGTACGAGGATGACAAGGGCCATGCCGTGGTAAGGGTGACCCGGGCCGTGCCCAAAAAGGGAAGACTGGTTCTCAAGAACAGGAAGAAGACGCGCCTTGAGAAGGGAGCCCCTGTTTTTGTTGTGGACAGAAAAGATCCCGATGTCACCGCCATGATCAAAAAGCTCGACGGTGAGCTTGAAGCCTTGGAAGCACCTGTTGTCATGCCGGTGGCGGTGAATTTTGATCTCTCCTTCACCGGTGCCGGCAAAAATAGGCGGAGAGGAAAACAGGGCAGGGCAGAAACGGTGATTCTTTCAAGAACTCCCCTGAAGAAAAGGCGGCAGGAAAAAACTGCCCTCTGGCTTTCCCGGCGTGAGTTGGAGAGGATGGTGCCAAAAAATGTTGAAACCACCTGGTGGTGGCTCCCCCCGGTGGTCTGGCCCGGAGAAGAGGAAGAAGCCCTTGCCCTTGTTGTCCGGCAGAGCCTTGCCAGGGGGGCAAAAAAGTTTGTGCTGAACATGCCCTGGCAGATTTCCCTCTTTGCCGGGGCAAGGGGCCTTGACCTCTGGGCCGGCCCCTTTTGCAACACGGCCAACAGTGCCGCTATTTCCGTCCTGAAACAGGCCGGTTTTTCAGGGGTAATTGTCAGCCCGGAACTCGGCGCCGATGAGTTTCTTTCCCTTCCGAAAAACGCCTCACTTCCCCTGGGAATGGTTCTCCGGGGAAACTGGCCCCTTGCCGTATCCCGCATAGTTTCTCCCGATATTCTTCTTGACACACCATTTTCAAGCCCCATGGGCGAGAAAAGCTGGGTTACCGCAAGAGATGGAAACTACTGGGTCTATCCGGGGTGGCAGCTCGATTTGACCGACAAGCAGGGCGAGCTTGAGAAGAGCGGGTACACTTTGTTCGTTCACATGGAAGAGGACATTCCCAGTGGAATGGCAATGAAAAAGAGGGAAGGGCTGTGGAACTGGAAGTTTTCGGTGTTGTAGACCGCGGTATGCAAGGAAAGGGCAGTTTTCTGTCGGTCACAACAAAGCGTGGGTGTAAGACGCCAATCGGCTGCCGGGTTTTCACGACGTTCATATAAAACCGGCACGGGCGACACCATCGGCCGATGGTCATATTTGGCGTGCCAATGGGGGCAGGTTTATGACCAACCCCGTCATGGAGCCGCCCGTGAACAGCACAACTGTTCACGGGTTGTGTCGCTGCTGTTGTCGCGCTGCCTTAGGTTTCCCGGATGTCGGGATGCTGGGCAAGGGAGTAGAGGAATTGTTTGGTGTGCATCTCCTGCCGGAATTTCAGAAGTTTTACTGCCCTTCGCATGAGCGTGTAGCCTAGCTCACTGTCCCGGCGGCATAGATCAATGACCTTTTTGCTGGACAAAGTGAGGATGGTACCGGGTTCGGCCGATATGGCGGTGAATGAACTGACAGAGTTATCATCCATGAGGGCAGATACGCCAAAGGAGTGTCCCGGCAGGACTTCGTCCATGGTAAGGGCTTCTCCGGAATGGGCTCTGGTGTTTAAAAACACCTTGCCGGCCGCCAGCATGCAGAACTCTTCCAGATTTTCGTTCTGGTGAAAGAGGATCTCCTCTTCGCCGCATTCTCTCGTTTCGGCAATCTCTCCTAATTTAGCCACCATTTCATCGGGCAGGCTTTTTAAAAAGAGTATCTTTTTCAACTTTGTAATGTCAACCATGGTCGAGACCCTATGTTATTGCTTTGGTTTTGAAGGATATCTAAAAAATTGGGGTAAGGGGATCCATTTCGTGGCCGCGGTGCTTGAAATCGGGCACTTTGTCGAAAATTTTTTTTATCATTTCGGTTCTGCTGTCCATCCCCTCTTTGTACTGCCTGGCAACCCTGAGCATGATCTGGTACCCCAGTTCCGGGTCTTTTTCACAGTGCCTGATCATTTTCTCTCCGGGCAGGGTGATCACTTCACAGGGGTCCTGGCAGATGGCCGAGGCAAAGGCCCTGGCACCGGGCACCAGGGATGAAAAACCAAAACACGACCCCGAATGGGCAGTTTCCAGAATAACATCCACTCCCTCGGAGAGTTCCACCTCCATGGACACCTGTCCCATGAGCAGCAGGTAAAAATACTCAATTTTTTCTCCCGGCTTGAACAGCACCGTGCCTTGGCTAAAAATGCTCAGCTGGGCCTGGTCGGCCACAGTTTCCAGAAGGTCTTCCGGCATATCGGTAAACATGCTGATTTTTCTTAATTCTTGGGTTTTTACCATTGTTTCACCGTGTTATGTTAAAATAAAGATCGGGATCATAAAAAACGCTGTCACATCGGCGCCGATCCCCATGGGCAGTATGCCTGACGCTATCCTCCGAAAAATCCCTTGACAGCCAGAACTGCCAGATTGAAAAACGGCTGGGGAATAAAAAAGAGGCCGAAGGAGACAAGAGCCGTGATCACCAGAGGCACCACGCAGAGCATGGGAGCTTCGTCGATTCGTTTTTCGAACATGGCTTCTTGGTCTGTGCAGAAAAATGCCTTGTAGAAAACAGGCAGGAAATACGCGGCATTGAGCAGAGAACTTGACAGCAGCACAAAGAGCATCACCAACTGGTCTCCTTCCAGTGTGCCCAGCACAAGGTACCACTTGCTGATAAATCCCCCGGTGGGGGGAAGTCCGATGATGGAAAGGGAGCCGATGAAAAAGGCGATCATGGTAACGGGCATCCTCCGCCCGATGCCCACCATCTGGCTGATGTATTTTTTCCCCGTGGCCACAAAAATGGCACCGGCACAGAAAAAGAGGGTAATTTTACCGAAGGCGTGCATGGCAATGTGGAGCAACCCGCCAGTGACCCCTTTGGGAGAAAGAAGGGCGGCTCCAAGAACGATATACGACAGCTGGCCGATGGTGGAATAGGCCAGCCGTCTCTTGAACTCGTCCTGGGAAAGGGCAATGCAGGAACTGACAATGATGGTGATGGCGGCGATGCCGGCAATCAAACCGCCCAGATCAAAGGTGGCGAGAAATTCAATGCCGAAAATTCCCGTCATGACCCTGACAATGGAAAAGACCCCCACCTTGACAACGGCAACGGCATGGAGCAGAGCGCTGACCGGTGTCGGCGCCACCATGGCTGCGGGCAGCCATGAATGGCACGGCATTATGCCCGCCTTGGCAAAACCGAAGAGGAACATCAGCAGCAGCACCGTTGCCGCAGGCACGGAGAGCTGCCCGGAAAAGATCCCCCCGGGGGAAAAGGCCAGGGTTCCGGTGGCGTGGTAACACCAGATCATGGCGGGCAGCACAAGGCCGATGGAGGTGCCGAGGATGAAGGTGAGATACCGTCTGCCGGCGACCCGTGACGCCTGATCCTGGTGGTGGGTGACCAAAGGATAGGTGGCAAGGGAGAGGATCTCGTAAAAGAGGTAAAGGGTGAGCAGGTTGGCGGAAAAGGCCGCTCCCACCGTGGCAGAGATGGCCAGGGCGAAAAACGATACGAATCGTGTCTGCCCGTGCTCGTTCAGCCCCCTCATGTATCCCATGGAGTACATGGAGGTGATGATGTATAGTGAGGAGGCGACCAGGGCAAAGAGCATGCCCAGGGCATCGACCCTGAAGGCGATGTCGGCTCCCGGTGCAATCTCAAACAGTGTCAGGGCTATCTGCTTGCCTTCCAGCACCGCAGGGAGCATGGAGACAATAATGAGAAACTTGATCGAACCTGCCAGGAAGGTCCACGACTCCCTCACATTGGGCCGGCTGGACGAAGAAAACACCAACAGTGGAATAACAAGAAGGGAAACCAGGACGGCCAGAAGAGGTTTTATTGATGTAATGATATCCATTTAATGAGTTGCCTTTGTTGTGTTGTTGTTTGGTTTTATCCGTAAAATCGGCATGGTAAAAGGTTCATCCCAGGAATGGAACAATAATGGTCTGAACAATGGTGCCCGAATAAACCCCGACTAAAATCACCAGGAGACTGACAACGCCAAGGCAGATAAGCGAGCTTACAGGCGCCTCTTCAATGGCAACCTCGGCGTGGTGGCCATGGTGGGCATGGGCCGCATCGTTTCCGGGAGCCGACTCAAAAAAACTGATCTCAAACACCCTGAAAAAGAGGATGGCGCACACCAGGCTGGAGAAGATCAAGGCCCCGACAAAGTGGTAGGCCCCTGCTTCCAGTCCTCCCATCACCAGGTACCACTTGCTGAAAAACCCGCATGTGGGGGGAACGCCGATGATGCTCAGTCCGGCAAGAACAAAGCCCGCCATGCTCCAGGGCATTTTGGCGAAGAGACCGGAAAGGGATTCAAATTTGAGGTTCTCTGTTCGAGAGGCAATGTTGCCCATGGCGAGGAACAAAGCAAAGGTCATTACGGCATCGTTGATGATGTGGAGAATGGAACCGGTCATGCCGGTGTTGTTTCCCAGCCAGGCACCGCCCACCATATACCCGATTTCCGATACAATGATGTAGGCGGCCATTTTTTTCAGATCCCGCTGGGCAAGGGCCATGACCCCTCCGGCCACGATGGCGATGGCGGCAAGCCACACAACAGCGGAGGAGAGGTGCAGCGCCTTGAATATGTAATCATACCCGAAGACCGTTACCATGAGGCGGATCATTACATAGACCATCACCTTGGTCATCAGGGGGGCGATGGCCCTGGCGGCGGCAATGGGGGCGTAGGCGTAAGCGTTGGGCAGCCAGGCGTGCAGGGGAAAGAGGGCCATCTTGATCCACACCCCGATCATGCAGAAGAGGAAAGCCACCAGAATTGCCGTGGATCCGTGGAGCGGGGGAAGCAGAGTTGCCACATCCATCATGTTCAGGGAGCCTGTCATGTCAGACCCGGATATCACACGCTTGAAAAACGCACTGATCCGCCTTGCATTTACCAACGGTCCAGCCGAG